>JBBRFJ010000136.1:0-6671 GCA_038224475.1 Burkholderiales bacterium | reverse complement strand
TTCGATTTCATGCGGCTCAATTATGGCTTTGAAAACGTGGACCGCCTCAAATGCAATATCGGCTATCTCAACCTGCGTAAATTTGTCCCGCCAGAAATCGACGCCGAACGGATCGCGGCCAGCATGAATTTGCTCAGCGAGACGTGGGCCTTGATCATCGACTTGCGTGAAAATGGTGGCGGTACACCGGAGAGCGTGGCGCTCATATCGAGTTATTTCTTTGATGAACGCACGCATCTGAACGACATCTACGAGCTTGAGACCAACAAAATTGAAGAACGATGGACAACTGAGAAAGTCGCCGGTAAAAAATATGGCACCGCGCGCAAAATTTATATTCTGACCAGCGAAGACACTTTTTCTGCTGCCGAAGATTTTGCCTACACCATGAAAAATAACCAGCGCGCCACGCTCGTGGGCGAGACCACTGGCGGCGGTGCCAACGCCGGCAACCGGCATCGCTTAAATGCACATTTCATGATGAACGTGCCCGACGCACGGCCCATCAGCCCGATCACAAAAACCAATTGGGAAGGCACCGGCATCGCACCCGACATCGCTGTTTCAGCCAAAAAATCGCTCGACGTAGCGCGCTTGGAAATCGTAAAAGACTTGATCGCGAATCACCGGGAAGAACGGGTCAAAAATGCGGCGAAGCGGTGTCTTGCGGATATGTAAATTTTGGGTGCGGGCTAGTGTAGTGGCGAGCGGGGAAAATGGTAAACACTAGGATCTAAGCGCTTCAAGAGGCGCTAATGGCTGAAATAGCTTGCGTAATAAGGCGTTTCATTTTTATTGAAAATTTCCCGTCGCCATGAGCCTCATCGCGATGAGACGTGGTTCAGGATGCGCCAGCGTGATTTCGGCAACCCCTAGAAAACGGCCGCTTTCGCTATAGATGCCGTATTCATCTGTGATCGGCGTTTTTTCGTCTGGAGCGGCGGTAATTGCCGGCGGTGCATGCAACCATCCACCGTTGCAAAAAATTAGCTCTTCCTTTTTATCTAAAGTGATTTTGGGTAAGGCTAAACATAGCGAATCGGCGGGTTTCAAAATTTTATCGCGCTGCTCGAGATTTAGCATTTCGATTGCTTCGAGCGTCGCCGCCTCATTGACGGAATAGCCAGCCGTCGCCGTCCGGCGCAGACCGGTTAAATGCGCGCCACAACCTAGCGCCTCGCCGATATCTTCGGCCAGCACGCGGATGTAGGTGCCTTTGCTGACCTTAGTTTCGATGACCAGAAAGACGCCATCAAAGCTCACGAAATTGATCGCGAAAATCGTGATCGCGCGCGGTTCACGCTCAACTTCAATTCCTTGGCGGGCTAATTTATACAACGCGACGCCGTCACGCTTTAGCGCGGAATGCATCGGCGGGATTTGATGTTGCGGGCCGGCGAATTTGCCGAGCGTTTGGTGGATTTTGGCGAGATCAACGCTGATCGCGCGATTCTCGAATGGCTCACTTTCGGTGTCGCCGGTCGGCGTACGTGAGCCGAGTTTTAGCGTGGCAATATAGGTTTTATCAGCATCAAGCATGAAGCGCGAAAATTTGGTTGCCTCACCAAAACACAGCGGCAGCAGCCCGGTGGCGAAGGGATCAAGGGTGCCGGTGTGGCCGCCCTTTTCCGCCTGAAACAGCCATTTGGCGCGGCCCAAGGCATTCGTGGAGGAGATGCCGGCGGGCTTGTCGAGCAGCAGAACACCGGTGATGGGGCGGCGCGTCTGGCGGAATTTATGATCGGCTGCGTCGCTCACAAACAAACCTAAAAGGAAACTAAAAAATCTACTTCGTCACCGGTGCGGGCTTTGATGATACCTCCGCTTTTGAATCGGGAAGTGGAGCGTCGGCCGAATGCGAATCTGCAATTGCGTCATCAATCAGCTTTGAAATCCGCACGCCACGCTCAATCGAGACATCAATTTCGAAATGCAATTGCGGCACCGTACGGATCGTCAGGCGATTCGCCACTTGCGAACGCAAAAAACCCGCGGCGCTGTTGAGACCTTCTAGACAGGCATCGAGATGTTCTTTCGATCCCAATGACGTGAAATAAACTTTTGCGTGGGCGTTGTCGCGGGTCACATCCACCGCCGTGACGGTGACCATGCTAACGCGCGGATCGCGCAAACCCAGCCGGATGAGTTCGGAGAGTTCGCGCTGAATCGCGTCAGCAATTTTACGGTTGCGGGTGTCGTTAGCCATGTTCTTTGTTCTTAAAGGTTGCGCATTAGGCCAATGTGCGCGCCACTTCAACTTGCTCGAATGCCTCAAGCTGATCGCCGACCGCGATGTCGTTATAACTCTTCAACGACAAACCGCATTCGAAGCCGTTCTTCACTTCTTTCACGTCGTCTTTGAAGCGCTTCAGCGAATCCAATTCGCCCGTGTGTACGACCACGCCATCGCGAATCACGCGCACGATGGATGAGCGTTTGATGGTGCCGTCGGTAACGAAACAACCCGCGACCACACCGGCTTTTGAGAGTTTGAATACGTTGCGAATCTCGACCGTGGCGGTGATGGTTTCTTTGATTTCTGGCGACAGCAATCCACCCAGTGCGGCTTTCACATCATCAACGGCTTCATAAATAATGCTGTAGTAGCGCACTTGCACCCCGGACGTCTCGACCAGCTTGCGTGCACCTGCATCGGTGCGCGAATTGAAGCCGATCACAATCGCTTTAGAAGCGAGCGCCAGATTAATGTCTGACTCGGTAATAGCGCCAACGCCAGCATGGATAACCGTGACTTTGACTTCGTCGGTCGATAACTTACCCAGCGCATAGGCCAAGCCTTCATAGGAGCCCTGAACGTCGGCTTTGATAATGACGGCGAGTGATTTCTTGGCACCTTCGGCGAGCTGATCGAATGCATTTTCCAGCTTGGCAGCTTGTTGCTTGGCCAGCTTGACATCACGGAATTTACCTTGACGGAACAACGCGATTTCGCGCGCTTTGCGCTCGTCGTTTAAGACCATCACGTCTTCACCGGCGATAGGCACATCCGTTAATCCCTGCACTTCAACCGGGATCGATGGACCTGCTTCGTTGATCGATTTACCGTTCTCATCCAGCATCGCGCGGACGCGGCCAAACACGGCACCCGCCAACACCATATCGCCTTTTTTCAGCGTACCTGATTTCACCAGAATCGTGGCAACCGGGCCGCGACCTTTATCCAGACGCGCCTCAATGACCACGCCTTTGGCGGGTGATTGCTTGACGGCTTTCAAATCCAGCACTTCAGCCTGCAGCAGAATCGCATCCAGCAAATTATCAATACCCGCGCCGGTCTTGGCCGACACGGGAATGAACATCACTTCGCCGCCGTATTCTTCCGGCAATACATCATTGGCGACCAAATCCTGTTTGACCCGTTCCATATTGGCTTCGGGCTTGTCGATTTTGTTGACGGCGACAATCATCGGTACGCCGGCCGCTTTGGTGTGCGCAATGGCTTCTTTGGTTTGCGGCATCACGCCGTCGTCCGCTGCCACAACCAGAATCACCAAGTCCGTGGTTTGCGAACCGCGCGCACGCATGGCGGTGAACGCCTCATGGCCCGGCGTATCGAGGAAGGTGATCACACCCTTTGGCGTTTCAACGTGGTAGGCACCAATGTGCTGGGTAATGCCACCGGCTTCACCTGACGCGACGCGAGCTTTGCGAATAGTATCGAGCAGCGATGTTTTACCATGATCAACGTGACCCATGATCGTGACAACCGGCGGACGCGGCTCGGCCACGGCATCGGGATGCTGCTCTTCCTCGGCCAAGTACGAATCAGGATCGTCGCCCTTGGCGGCAATGGCGTTGTGGCCCAACTCACCGACCATGATCATGGCCGTTTCCTGATCGAGCACCTGATTGATCGTGACCATTGAACCCATTTTCATCATGATCTTGATAATCTCGGCCGCTTTAACCGCCATTTTTTGCGCCAATTCGCCGACCGTAATGGTTTCAGGCACGAGAACGTCGCGCACAATCGGCTCCGTCGGTGCTTGGAAATTGGTTTCCTGATTTTCATTATCCTGCTGCGAGCGCGCCTTGCGACTGCGCCAGCCCTCACGGCCACCGCTGGCATCGCCCCGGGTTTTAATCGTGCGGCGTTTAGCGGCGTCATCACTCCAGGTGGACGCCGGTTTTACGACCTTCTTGACCACTTTTTTGTCAGCGGCCTTGGCGTCTTTGTCCGCTGCCTTCACGGCAGGACGATGCAACGTGCCTTCGCTTGGCGGTGGCGGGTCTTTTTTCAGAACTACGCGTTCGCCAATGCGCGGACGATTCGGGTCGAGTGCGGCATCGGCTGCTGCCGCAACCGGTTTTGCAGATGGCGTTGCAACCTTGGTGGCGACCGGTTTGACGGCAGCGCTCGCTTCAGCCGCTTCAAGTTTTGCCGCTTTTGCTGCATCCGCTTGAGCCTTTTCCTCGGCTGCCACATCTTCAGCTTCAGCCGCATCTGCCGCTTCTTTGGCGTGTTCTGCTTCCTCTTTTTTGCTGCGACGTTTTGGCGGAGCTTTAGCGCGTTCCTCTGCCTGCTTGGCGAGCAATGCCGCCTGGCGATCATCTTCAGCGCGGCGTTTCGCTGCTTCATCGTCGTTGATGATTGATTTCGCTACAACGGGTTCGGGCACTTCCACGACCACGGCAATGTCTTCCACCGGATCTGCGACTTTATCAACCTTAAGGAAGGTGCGCTTTTTGCGCACTTCAACTTGAATAGTGCGGGCTTTGCCGGTGGCGTCGGACTTTTTAATCTCCGTGGTCTGCTTGCGCACCAAGGTAATTTTTTTCTTTTCGTCCTTATGGCCATGCGTTTCTTGCAGGTAGGCAAGAAGTCGCGCCTTGTCGTCTTCGGCGAGCGTTTCTTCTACCGAGCTTTTGGACACACCCGCCGCCTTGAGCTGCTCTAGGAGCGTCTCGTCGGTGAGCTTGAGTTGATTTGCGAATTGAGCAATTGTGGTTTGAGCCATTTGATACCTATCGTTACGCTACGTGACTACGTTAATCCGTCAGCGAAGTGGTCTCAAAATGGCGGCAGTCTGTGTCGATTGGCGGATGTCCGATGGGAAAGTGCGGTTGGCACTTACTTTGAACACGCCGCCCACAGTTGCTTTGGCGTTTTTTGAGGCTACTTCATGTGAAAACTTATGGGTGTAATACTAAATACATGGCTAGCTCTGCGGCACAGCAGCTTCAACGTCGGGCTTCGTTTCTGCCGGCGTTTTTTCTGCAAACCACGGCGCGCGCGCGGTCATGATCAACTGCTTGGCACGATCCGCATCCATGCCGGTCATTTCGGTCAATTCATCAATGGCCAGATCTGCTAATTCATCCATGGTGCGAATACCTTTTGCAGCTAGCGCCTTTGCCGTATCAGCGTCCATGCCGTCCATGGTCAACAGGTCGTCAGCCGCGGTTTCCATGGTTTCTTCCGACTTGATGGCATCGGTCATGATGGAATCACGCGCTCTGCGGCGGAGCTCGTTCACGGTGTCTTCATCGAACGCTTCGATTTCCAACATTTCGGCCAGCGGCACATACGCCACTTCTTCCACGTTGCTGAAACCTTCGTCAATCAATATCTGCGCAACATCTTCATCAACATCGAGCTTGGCCATAAACAATTCTTTGATGCCGGTATGTTCGGTATCGCGCTTGGTCTCGGCGTCGGTCTCGGTCATGATGTTAAGCTGCCAGCCGGTCAATTCCGACGCCAGCCGCACGTTTTGACCGCCACGGCCAATGGCCTGCGCGAGTTGCTCTTCATCCACCACCACGTCCATGCTGTGCTTTTCTTCATCAACGATGATTGAAGAAACTTCGGCCGGGGCCAACGCGTTGATCACAAATTGGGCGGGATCTGCCGACCACAAGATGATGTCGACCCGCTCACCCGCCAATTCGCCAGTTACGGCCTGCACGCGCGAGCCGCGCATCCCGACGCAAGTGCCAATCGGATCGACGCGAGGATCATTTGATTTCACCGCGATTTTCGCGCGCATGCCGGCGTCGCGGGCGGCTGCTTTAATTTCAAGCAAGCCTTCTTCGATTTCGGGCACTTCCAGCTCGAACAAAACCTTAATAAATTCGGGCGTGATGCGTGAAAGCACCAACTGCGGACCGCGTAAATTGCGGTCAACTTTCAGCAGATAAGCGCGAACCCGATCGCCGACGCGCAAATTTTCTTTCGGGATGGTCTGATCGCGCGGCAACAGCGCCTCAATACGACCCGATTCCACAATCACATTCCCGCGCTCAATGCGCTTGATGGTGCCGGTAACCAGTTGTTCATCGCGCGCCAGAAAATCGGTCAGAATTTGTTCGCGTTCGGCATCGCGAATTTTCTGCAGAATCACCTGTTTGGCAGTCTGTGCGCCGATACGGCCAAAATCCACGGCCTCCAATGGCTCTTCGATCATGTCGCCGATTTCCAAGCCCTCGCCGCGTTCGGGCGCATCGGTAATCGCGATTTGCCGCGCCGGCTCTTCGTGCTCTTCGTCCGGTACCACTGTCCAACGCTGGAACGCCTGATATTCGCCGGTGAGACGATCAATCTCAACGCGAACATCTGCTTCTTCCTGCAGGAATTTGTCTGTAAATTTTTTCTTGGTAGCGGAAGCCAGTGCCGACTCAAGTGCGACAAATATAGTTTCGCGTGGCAC
>JBBRFJ010000135.1:0-6691 GCA_038224475.1 Burkholderiales bacterium | reverse complement strand
CCAGCCCGCCCGCCCTATCCGGGCGCAAAAGACTTCCCTGTTGCTGATGAACTGCTTGATGATTCTGGCGCCTTGAGAACGTTATTGTTGGCAACCTCAGCAGCATTGCCTTTGCCAAAACCAAAAACGCCTCGGCGCCCGAGCGGCAAAAAAGTATCTATCGCCTAATCAATCGTTCAAGGCGGCATTCCTACCGCGCCCCTTAGCACCAGCGTGAGCTTACTTTTCCATGCAAAAGGTGTGTCATGAAAAAATTGTTTCTTTCAGCCTTTGTTGCTTGTTCGCTTTTTGCATTTGCTGAATCTCCGGCCCACGTTTCCTCGGACTCTTGGATCGGTGCTCGCGCTAGCACGCAGTTCGCCGTAACTCACGGGAGCGCAGCCAACGCTCACGCCTCTGACGCAGTGGTGTCGGACTTGCGAAACGGCAAGATTCCAGCGAAGCCGGTTTTGATAACGAGCGCGAGTGACCCGACGCGTGTTGAAATCGGAGGCAGCATACCCCCGAACCCCGAATCGCTCTTGGATAAGATGACCGGCAAATGGGTGATGACGGGCACAATCGCCAAGCAACAGGTCACACATGACGTAGATGTCGACTGGATTCTAAATCGTCGATACATTCGCATCCACGAAGTTTCACGTGAGAAGAACGCGGACGGAGGGCTCATTTACGAAGCGTGGATACATATCGCATGGGACCCAAAAAATGGTGAATATGTGGTCATGTGGCTGGACAATACCGGCACGACAAACTTTGCTGCAGAAGGCGTCGGGCACGGAAAACCTAACGGCGACCGAATCCCATTCGTGTGGAAATCGGCGGGAGGCGGTGGTATTCACAATACATTCGCGTATGACCGCAATAAAGACAAATGGTCATGGGCGATTGACAACATTGATAGTGCCGAGAAGGCCGCCTCATTTGCGAGAGTGACTTTAGAACGAAAGAAGAATTGAGCACGCCGCCAGCCACTCGCTGAAGCGGCTACTCAAGATAACAAACCCTAGCATTGGCGATCCGTTTGAACCAAAAATACTTCAAAACGCCCGCCCCGTCTAGGGTTTGATTATTTTTGGCCTTTCACCGTCTTGTAAAGCGCTAACGCACGATCCCGCTGCGTGGCGTGATCCACGACCGGCAGCGGATAATCGCGACCGATCACGCATTCGCGCGCTTGCTGTTCCAACGGCGGCAATAACCACGGCGCGTGAATAAATTTGTCGGGCACATTTTCTAATTCAGGCACATATTTGCGAATAAATTTGCCCTGGGTATCAAACCGTTCTGATTGCGTGATCGGGTTGAAAATACGGAAATAGGGTTGCGCATCACAGCCAGTCGATGCGGCCCATTGCCAACCGCCGTTGTTGGCGGATAGATCAAAATCGTTCAGGTTATCGGCGAAATATTTTTCGCCCCAGCGGTAATCGATGAGCAAATCCTTGGTGAGAAAGCTCGCCACGATCATGCGCAACCGGTTGTGCATATAGCCGGTTTGATTAAGCTGGCGCATCGCGGCGTCAATCAGCGGATAGCCGGTCCTCGCATCGCACCAGGCGGTAAATAATTTTTTCTCGTTCGGCCATTGAATCGCATCGTATTCCGGTCGAAACGCGGATTCGGCAGCGTGCGGATGATGAAAAATAATCTGGAAATAAAAATCCCGCCAAATCAATTCAGACAGCCATGTTTCTGCGCCAATATTTTTTTTGCGCAAAGTTTCGGCATACGCAATGCCCGCCAATTCGCGGATCGAAATCGTGCCAAAACGGTTATGCACCGACAAATACGATACGCCTTTCACACTTGGCAAATCACGCGCTTCTTTGTAGTCGGCCATGCGCTCAATAAAATCATCGCGAAGGGCTGCCGCGCCCGACATGCCCGCGCGTATGAACGACGATAGATTGGTACGCTCAAAGCCCATTGACGCCATTGTTGGCAGTGCCTCGGCGAGTTTGGTTTTCGCGAAGCTGTCACGGTGTTCTGCAATCGCGCGCGGTGCCAAATCAGCATCGTGAAGTCGCTTCAGCCAGGCATTTTTATAGGGCGTAAAAACACTGAAGGTGCCGCCGGCCTGCGTGAGCACCTCGTTCTTTTCAAAAATCACCGTGTCTTTGAAAGTGCGGAAATCGATACCGTCATCCGCCAGCATTTTGCTGACGTCGGCATCGCGCGCCACCGCATTCGGCTCATAGTCGGTATTGGTGTAAACCGCATCAACCTTTAGAGCCGCGGCTAACGCGGGAATTGCCGCGCGCGCAGAGGCATATTGCACAATCAAATCACCGCCGAGCGATTCAAGCGATGCCTTTAGTTCCGCAACGCTTTCCCAAATGAATTCGACCCGACGGTCTTGCTTCGAGGGCAATTCGTCGAGGATATCGCGATCAAAAATGAACGCGCAGTAGACTTTTTTATGTGCCGTTAAAGCTTGATGCAAACCGACATTGTCGTGCGAGCGAAGATCGCGACGGAACCAGAATAAAACCGAGGATGAAGACAAAGGTGCACCTTAAAGTGGTTCAGCGTAAAATTATGTGATGCGTGGACGAGTAATTTAGCAAAAAAGTGCCTGAGAATTGAAAAAACGCCACCCAAAAATTGCCATTGATTCCTTGAGCGGCTCGCTCAGCAATCATTTTTTAATCGCCATGCCGGGCATGGCCGACCCCTATTTTTCCAAAACACTGACCTTGATCTGTGAGCATTCCGAAAAAGGTGCGATTGGCGTAGTAGTAAATAAGCCGATTGACCTTACGCTGGCGGGACTGTTTGGCGAAATCGATATTACGCTGGACGATGCGGCACTTCGCGAAACCAATGTGCTGTTCGGCGGTCCGGTGTTGATGGATCGCGGCTTTGTGCTGCACCAACCGCTGGGCGAATGGAATTCCACTCTGAAAATTGATGAAGAATTTGGCCTCACCACGTCTAAAGATATTTTAGAGGCCATTGCGAAAGGCGAAGGGCCTTCGCGCGTCTTGGTCACCTTGGGCTATGCCGGTTGGGGGCCCGGCCAGTTGGAAGACGAAGTGGCACGCAATGGCTGGCTCAGCGTAGATGCCGACACCGACATTGTTTTCGCGCTGCCGCCTGCGGAGCGGTTAAGCGCGGCCATGGCGCTGCTCGGCTTGAACTACGCCAATTTGTCCGATGTTGCGGGGCACGCATGAACATGGCCCCAAAGAATTCTGCCGGGGCGGTGATGGCATTTGATTTCGGTTTAAAACGCATCGGCGTGGCGATCGGTAATCTTGAGCTGGGCATCGCCCATCCGGTCACGACATTGCAAGTTGAAACCAATGTTGAACGTCTTGCTGCCGTTGAAAAGCTGGTGGCGGAATGGCATCCCACGCAGTTTGTGATCGGCGAAGCACAATATGAATCTCCGGTAACGAATGAACCGCATCCGATTGCGCATCTCGCCAAAAAATTTGGTAACCGCCTGACTGAGCAATATCATTTGCCGGTGAACTATGTGAACGAATTTTTGACCTCAGCTGAAGCCGCCCGCCAACTTCATGAACAAGGCGTCAAAATAGGTCGGAGCCAGAGCCAGAAAGTACAAACATCGCAGAAAGCACTGCTGGATGCGGTATCTGCGCAAATCATTTTGCAGGCTTTTTTTGATGAACGACAAGCACAGAAGAATATGAAAGCACGCGATGCAGCTTGATGCCGAACCAATGATTGAGTTACTGGCAGAAAAAATTGGCCGGCTTGACGGCGACACGGCCATCATCGGCATTCACACCGGCGGCGTCTGGGTGGCGGAGCGCTTGCATAAAATTTTAGGTGCAGCAAATCCGTTCGGCACGCTCGCGGTCACGCTTCATCGCGATGATTTTTCAAGCATCGGCCTGCATCCACAAAAGAAGTCCACCGATATTAATTTCAGCATTGAGGACCGGCATATTTTGCTGGTCGATGACGTAATCCATACCGGACGCTCGTTACGTGCGGCGCTGAATGAAATTTTTGATTTTGGCCGGCCCGCGAGCGTAAAGCTGGCGTGTCTGGTAGACCGTGGCGGACGCGAATTGCCCTACCATGCCGACTTTGTCGCCATGACCATGGCGCTTAGCGCGGATCAAGAACTGGCCCTCACCCAAGATGCTGCGAGCGGCACGCTACGTTTTGATGTAATGGCCAAGAAAGTCTGACGTGCTCACTGTAAATCCTCAACTTAATGCCGATAAAACGCTCAAGCATTTGCTCACCACCGAAGGGCTGCCGCGAAAACTGATTGAGCAAATTCTGGAAACCGCCGATCAATTCGTCAGTGTCGGAGATCGTGATGTCAAGAAGGTGCCACTGCTAAGAGGCAAATCAGTTTTCAATTTATTTTTTGAAAATTCAACCCGCACCCGCACCACATTTGAAATCGCTGCGAAGCGGCTGTCGGCTGATGTGATCAACCTCAACATCAATGCATCGAGTGCCAGCAAGGGTGAATCGTTGCTCGACACGATCGACAATCTGGCCGCCATGAACGCGGATATGTTTATCGTGCGCCATGCGGAATCGGGGGCAGCGCATTTGATCGCGCAACACGTCAAACCGGGCATTGCGGTCATTAACGCCGGTGATGGCCGCCACGCTCATCCGACGCAGGGCTTGCTGGATATGTACACGATCCGGCACTACAAAAAATCGTTTCACAATTTATCGGTCGCGATTGTCGGCGATATTTTGCACTCGCGGGTGGCGCGTTCGGGCATTCATGCACTGACCACGCTGGGCTGCCCAGATGTGCGTGTGATCGGCCCGAAAACATTAATCCCGACCGCCGTGGAGCGGATGGGCGTGACGGTGCATCACGATATGCAGCGCGGTCTGGAAGGCTGCGATGTGGTGATCATGTTGCGCCTGCAAAATGAGCGGATGTCTGGCAGCCTGCTGCCGAGTTCGCATGAATATTTCAAGAGCTACGGATTGACCGCTGAAAAGCTCGCGCGCGCCAAGCCCGACGCGATTGTGATGCATCCGGGGCCGATGAATCGCGGGGTCGAGATTGAATCGGGCATTGCCGATGGCACCCAAAGCGTTATTCTGCCGCAGGTCACATTTGGGATCGCGGTGCGAATGGCGGTGATGGCGATGGTGACGGGAAATTAGCATGAAAATCGAAATCAAAAACGCGCGCCTTATCGACCCGGCCTCAAATCGAAATGAAAATGCGACGCTCTATATCGACAACGGCCTGATTGCCAGCATCGGCGGCTCGTCGCCATGGGCGCAGGGTGTTGTGGCCGATAAAGTGATCGATGCATCCGGCAAAATTATCTGCCCGGGCTTGGTCGATTTGAGCGCCCGTTTGCGCGAACCCGGCTTTGAATATCGCGCCACCCTTGAAAGCGAAATGCGCGCTGCCGTCGCGGGAGGCATTACCTCACTCGTCTGCCCGCCGGATACGGATCCGGTGCTGGATGAGCCCGGACTGGTCGAAATGCTGACGCGGCGCGCCAAGATGGCGGATCAGGCGCGCGTATATCCATTGGGCGCGCTTACGCTAGGCCTTAAAGGCAAGCAGCTGACCGAGATGATGGAACTGACCGAGGCGGGTTGCATCGGCTTTTTCCAAGCCGATCAGCCGATTGTCGATACCCAGGTTCTATATCGCGCGATGCAATACGCCGCGACACATGGCTACACCGTCTGGCTGCGCCCACAAGACGCCTATCTCGCGCGCGATGGCATTGCGCATGATGGCGAAGTTGCATCTCGCTTGGGGCTGGCCAGCATACCGACCAGCGCCGAAACCGTCGCCATCTCCACGATCATCCTGCTCATGCGTGAAACGGGTGCCAGAGTGCACCTCGCGAGACTATCGAGCGCGGCGGGAGTGGACCTGGTGCGACGCGCAAAAACAGAAAATCTAGCGCTATCCTGCGACGTGGGCATTCATCACCTGCTGCTGACGGACCACGATATTGGTTATTTTGATTCTCAATATCGATTCACGCCACCGCTGCGCGGTTTGAGTGATCGTGATGCGTTATCGCGCGGTGTTGTTGATGGCACCATTGACGCGATTTGCTCTGACCATACCCCGGTCGATGATGATGCGAAACACGTGCCGTTCGGCGAGGCCGAGCCCGGCGCCACAGCGCTTGAAACGCTGCTATCGCTGACACTTAAATGGGCGGAGCAGGCCAATGTACCGCTGCCGAAAGCGCTTAAAAAGATCACTTCCGATCCGGCCAGACTATTGGGCTTGCCCGCGGGTCGATTTGAAGTGGGCGCGCCGGCTGACATATGCATTTTTAATCCGCAGGCGTTTTGGGTAGTGACTGCGCAAACCTTGGTCAGCCAAGGAAAAAACACGCCGTATTTGGGGCGTGAATTACAAGGCAAGGTTACGCATACGCTGGTGAATGGGCGCATCGTTCACCCTTCATAAGCCCACTTAAATGTCGTTCCACAAGCCGTGTTGAGACGCAATTAAAAACGCCGCCCCGTTAACAGGGGCGGCGTTTTTGATAATGCTAATTTGGTGTCGACTATTGCAAATTCGCGCTAATCCAGCGACGATGTTTCGCGTTCAAACTCTTCGGGGGTGATGTGTCGAACATCCTTGCCCTTGACCAGATAAACCACGTACTCCGACATGTTCTTGGCGTGATCGCCGATCCGTTCGATCGCCTTGGCAATGAACAGCACATCAATCGCCGCTGAAATAGTG
>JBBRFJ010000134.1:0-6819 GCA_038224475.1 Burkholderiales bacterium | reverse complement strand
GGCAATTGGCGTCCTCAAAATCGGCCATGAACGTGTTGGCACCGCAATTTAACGCATTTATGACCATTTTTCGGTCAGTCGGGCCGGTGATTTCGACGCGGCGATCTTGGATGTCAGCAGGCACCGACGCCACGACCCACTGGCCGGCTCGAATATTTTTGGTGTCTGGTAAAAAGTCTGGCAAAGCACCTGCATCGAACTTTTTTTGACGTGCGTCACGTTTAGCGAGTAAGGTTTGCCGTGTGGATTCAAATTTACGCACTAAACTCACCACAAACGTCAACGCAGCAGGGGTCAAAATTTCTGCGAACGCAGCGCTGATGTCGGCATGAATCGCAAGTCCGGTCGGTAAACTGTCTTGCATTGAAGTTTTAGCGATGATCATATTTTTCCTGATTTAACGAGCATTCGATTTTTAAAATCTCCTGCAAACTGTCGTTAAGTGTATTACGATACCAAAGTTATTATAATGACGAGTTAAAAAGAATCATCTCATACTAAAAATTAAGTAATGGGATGCCTAAAACCGAGGAGTAGAAATGGATCGTTTCAAAGCATTACAGACGTTTTTAGATGTCGCCAAATCCGAGAGCTTGTCGTCTGTCGCACGTTCGGAAGGCGTTACACCGGCGATGGTTGGTCGGCGGATTGATCAACTCGAAGAGCAACTAGGCGTGAAGCTTTTCAAGCGCTCTACCCGAAAGATCACGTTAACGCCGGAAGGTTCAGCGTTTTTTGAAGACGTGCGCAATATTATGAATGAATTGCGTGCCGCCGAAGAATCACTCTCGGTTGGGGCGAAAAGCGCTACTGGACGTTTGATCGTATCCGCGCCGACTGCGTTTGGCCGTAAGCACATCGCGCCTCACCTGCCTGCATTTACCGCCGCGCACCCAAACTTGAGTGTAACCCTGCTATTGTCAGAACGGTTGGTGGATCTCAAAAACGAGCGTGTCGATTTGGCGGTTCGAATTGCTGATTTGAAAAATGCTGATCTTATTGCCAGCAAGTTGGCTCGCAATCACCGGGTGGTGGTGGCTTCGCCAGATTATATTAAGCGCAGTGGCAAGCCGTTGGTATTAGCTGATCTGGCAAAACACCATTGTCTGGTCACGGCAACCGAAGCGGGATTGGCTGATTCGTGGACGTTCCGTGAACCGAGTGAAGCAAAGAATGAAGCAAAAAGTGATGGTAAAAATGGCAAATCAGACAGCAACGTCGCAAGCAAAAGTGTGTCCGTCAAAGTCGGCGGTAAGCTGCAATGTAACGACGGTGAAGTCCTAACTCGATGGGCAATTGCCGGTCAGGGTCTTGCGTGGCGCAGCGCGTGGGAGGTCTCTGAGGAAATTGAGCGCGGGCGGTTGGTTGAAGTACTCCCCAAGTTCGCCGCACCGGGCAATGATATTTTTGCCGTCTATCCTGATCGAAAATTTCTGCCCGCCAAAGTAAGAGTATTCATCGACTTTATGAAAAAAACCTTTGGCGATCCACCTTATTGGGAACATACAAAAAAATAGGCTTTGCGCGATGTTCTGAACTGCCTTGCTTGAGGGTTAAGGTTTGAGGGTCGTGGCCTAACTATTGCAGCCTAGCTCGCAAAAGACTTGGGCATTTGCAGTGGTGCGTCCTGATGACGGCCGTCAATAGGGCGTCCTCAGGCATAGTGTTTCGAGGCCCTCACAGAGAATACGTTGCCGGGCCAACTGTTCTCTACGTCAATCTTAACGCGCCCGCAGAACGTTGCTTCAAATGTTTAATCTTTTTGGCCGGGTTTGCCTTGTCCTTCCAATCTCGGTGCGTTTTGCGGTTTCTCTGCGTTTTGCGGCTTATTATCTACTCGCTGCGGTTTCTCGGCCTGTGGCTGTTTTTCAGCGCGTTGTTGAGGCTGCTGTTGTGGTTGCCCCTGTACCTGTCTTTGATCTGGACTTTGCTGTGGCACACGCGGTGCTTGGGGCTGTTGCGGCATCTGTGGCTGGACCCGCGCAGCAGGCCACTCCCGATGCCCTTGTGGTGCTTGGCGTTGGTTAGGCGTCATGCCCTGTTGCTCATGCTCTGCCTGCGGCTTATTGCGGCGATCCGCGTTCACGTCTCCCGAATCCGCACTGCGATTTTGTCGAACGCGAGGTTGCGTATTTAAATCGACGCTACTGGCTGCGGTTGGTTTAGCGCCCTGCAAGTAGGCTGGCTGCGGTGGCGCGACGGGCGACGAATTATTAGCGCCCCCTCTCATCATCGGGGCTGGTGTGACGGGCGGTGGGAAGGTGTTTTGTGGCGAGCCCGCGACCCTGCCGCGCACTTGTGGCGAATTATTGTTGTTCCCGATCGCTGCTGCACCAACCGCACCGACAGCCCCGCCTGCTGCTACCGCACCGGCAATGGCGGCACCTGAACCCACTCGCCCTGGAACCTGGGTTTGGAGTTGTCCCGGCTGATTCTGACTTTGACCCTGGTTTTGCGGCTGCGCTGCATAGACAGGTGCCACCACGTTATTGCGACCCGATGACCAAACCGAGTTTGGCGAGCCCGGCTTCGCGCCTTGCATGGGCGCACCTGCTATTGCCGGTTGGCCCTGCATGACTGGGCGAGGCACATCGACCGCCTGCTGTGGAACATAGTTGGTGGTCATTGCGGGCGTTGCGCGGATTGCATTGGCAGCGATAGGTTTCGATTGCGCAAAGACATTCTGATTCACAAATGTCGCACCAGGGACTTGGTTTTGATAGCGCGCCGGCGGGTTGTAGTTATTTACGGTGATGTTATTGGTCACGTAATTGATATTGCGAATATAAGTCGCATTGCTGGTATAGCGCGGCACGTAGTATTCGCGCGGAGCCAGCGGAAACCAACCAACTGAAGAGCCAACGCTCACATTCACGCTCAGACCTGGGCGACCGTACCAAGCCACCAATGCGGGAGCATAGGCGGGGCGACGATTGTATTCTCCAGGCCACCAGCACCAGCGTGAGTTGATGGTCACCCAGCGCCCATAATGGAACGGTGCAAATCCCCACGGCGCGTCGTCCACCCATGTCCATCCCCAAGGATTAACATAAGACCATGAGCCGTTGCGATATGGTGCCCAATTGGCCGACACGTTGCGAGGAGCCCAAATGCGACCATATTCTCCGTTGTCGATCCAGTCACCGTAGGTGTCCAAGTCCTCATAGCCCGTCATGTAAGGCGAAATGACTTGTGAGCTTGCATAGCGGGCATGGGTTTGATCCCACGAGCGGTCACGTGCATCGGCCCAGCGATCAAAACTTGATTCCACTGCGTTCTCGAAGCGAAAATTGGTGTTGCCTCTAGGCGAGCCCGTATTGTCGCCAAACACCACTAAGGTGCGGCCACGATCCACGGTAATAACATTTTCACTATTGCCACCACCGGTTGCGCTTTCAAACCTTGCCCGGCCTGAATAAACTGAAAAACGGCTTTCCTGCCCATCGGCCGAAGCATTAATCGAGTAACGACCATTGCCTTCGACAACAAAGCGGCCTTCGCCTGTTTCAACGCTAAGGGTGTTTTGATCACGGTCGCTGCGGGTTCGGATGTTGATAGTGCCGCGCTGTAGATACGCTTGGGTTTGATCATCGGAGATGCGGATAAAATCAAGAATCGAATTATCATCGAGACGCAATGCCGATGAACCGATCCGAACTTCAGCGCGCGAGGCTGCCTCGGTCCAAATAGAATTCTCGCTGGTAACCGGATAATTGAGTCGTGCCGGTCTCCAACCCTCGCTTCGATCCATGTAAAACGAAACGTTGCCCTCTGACAAACTGACGCGGCCGACACGGTTTGGAGGCTCGGCGAAGGCCGAGAGGGCTGCAGTCGCAATTACCGCGCTCGTGATCGCTGCAAGAGCGATGCCGGAGCTTAGGAAAGATGCAAACCCAATGAAAGACTTGAACGCTGATCGGGAAACTGGCTGGCTGATGATCCTACTCATAACGTTTTCCTCTAGTGGCGGGGCCGGCGAACCAGCTTCTCCGATATTGTGCGAGTTAGATATTTCGGTTGCATGTGTGTCGACTAGCGGGGTGGGTAGTCGAATAACGAGTGCAAGACACTTTCGTTGACTGCATTTTATTGGCCTGGGGCTTAACGGCTGCCAAACTAAAGTCAAACCAGAGAGTTTTAATCGCGCGCAACTTAAATTCGTGAGAACATAGAAGTGTTGAAAAACAAAGTGTTAGAACAAACTGTAATCACATTGGTTTAAATAGTAAAC
Organism: Burkholderiales bacterium; assembly: GCA_038224475.1. GTDB lineage: Bacteria > Pseudomonadota > Gammaproteobacteria > Burkholderiales > Usitatibacteraceae > UKL13-2. Next base: position 2,588 of record JBBRFJ010000134.1, on the reverse strand, counting down.
CTCGGCAACAAAAACAGTGCCGAACAAGATGTCGCGTCGCTTGCGTTTTAAACAACGATGAGTGGAGGGCGCGGCTATAACATCAATCCTTACGTTGAGAGCCACGCGATGGATTCGAACACCGTATTCACTAAAACTGCCAAAGGCGTCACCCAGGTTAATCAGCGAACCCAGTCGCTATCGCGTGATTTAACGCGGGTTTTAAAAGCCATTGACGGCAAGTCTACCGTTGCGCAGCTAGCCGTAAAAGCAGAAATGCCGGTATTGGCTGTAGGCAAAGCGCTTGCGCAACTCCAGCGTGATAGTTTCACCAAAATTTTTGAAATAAAAGTTGAAATTCCGCTTACTGATTTTGGTGGCGATGATGATTTCGATTTTACCCCTGCGAGTAAAGCCGGTCCGATTAGCGCCAGCTTCGGCCCGTCGCCTTTCCAGCGCGCATCTAGTTTGGCCAATCAGGTCGAGTATGCAGTACCGCAGCCAATCCAGCCACCGCAGGCACCACAAGTCAACGCCAATCAATTGAGTGAAGCGCGTGCGCAGGCAAAAGCCGAAGGTGAGCGCATGCAGGCGGAGGCGTTGCGTGTGCAGGGCGAAATTCAGCGGGCTCGTCAACTTGAGGTGCAAAAAGCACAAGCCGAGGCACGTGCGCGTGCTGAACGTGAAGCCGAGCTTTACGCCCGACTTGAAGTGGAAACGCGTGCACGCAAGGAGGCGGAATTGCGCGCGATGGAAGAAGCTCAACGCGCGCAGGCTGCCGCTGAAATCGCCCGACAAGCCCTCGAAACCAAACTCGTTGAAGAAAAACAACAACGCGATTCTTTGGCCGATACCCGCACCCGCATGACGCGCGAGCAAATCGAGCGTGAATCAGAACAGCAGCGCGCCTTGTCGGCCGCACGCGCGCAGGCAGAAGCCGAAGCTCAGGCACTGGGCCGCGCGCGCGTGGAAGCGGAAGCAGAGGCAAAAGCGCTCGCGGCTGCCCGCATACAGACCGAGGCGGCAGCCAAGCGCCAGGCGGCAGAATTCGAAACCGCGCAGCGTGATTTGCGTCAGCAACTCAAGGCTGAAATTGAGGCGACGGTGCGTGAAGAAATGGAGCTGATGCTGCGCTCCGACATTAACGAAAGTGCCCGCAGCGAGGTTGAGGCGGCGGTGCTGGAAGAGGCGCAAATCGAAGCGCGGCGCATGCTGGAGCTAAGGCTCGACGAAGAGCGTAAGTCGCTTTCTCGCGCCTCGGCGCAGGCGACTGAGCGCGCTGAAGCCGATGCGCGGCTGATGCTGGCCGAACAGGAAATTAGAATCCGCGCAGAAATGGAAGCACGTATTGCAACCATCGCGGGCGAAAAAAATCGCGCCGAAACTGAGGCGCGCAAGATGGCTGAAGCGCAGGCAGAGGCTGCCTCGAAAGCTGCTGGTGAATTTGCGGCGCGCTTGAAAGTTGAAGAGGAAGCCCGCCGCGCGGCGGAGGCCGAGGCGCAATGGCAGCGTGAGGCACAACGCGAAATCGAAGCGCGGACGCGAGCTGAAGCGGAGAAAAAAAATCTGGCCGATGTCGAAGCTCGAAAAGCGGCCGAAGCTCGGGCAGCCGCCGCATCAAAGCAGGCGAGCGATCTGACCGAACGATTGAAGGCCGAGGACGAGGCGCGCCGAAGCGCGGAAAAGCAGGCGCAATTGCAACGCGAAACGGACGCCAGGAACAGGTCACGGCTGGAGGCCCGTGCACGTGAGGAAGCAGAGGAGCGCGCGCGTGTTGAGGCGGATCTCGCCAAAAAACTGTTGGTGGAACAGCAAGCAAAAATGACTGCCCAGGCACAGACGCTGATCCAGCAGGAACTACGTCAGCAAGATGCCATCAAGAGCCAGTCTGAGCTGGAATCGGAACGGCGTGCTCGCGAGGAGGCAGAGAAAAAAGCGATTTTTGAGTCGGAAGGCCGCGCGATTGCATCTAAGGCTGCCGAGGAGCAAACGACGAGACGCGAGCGGGCTGAACGGGAGGCGCAGGAAACGATTGCTGCCGAAAGAGCTGCCCGCGAGCGCGCGGAAGAACGCGCTCGGATGGATTTTGAGGCGGAGGAAATGTCGAGAAGCGCGCAAGTGGCTCGACTGAAAGAGTTGCGCGTTCAAAATGAACTGGCGGAGCAGGAAAGGCTTGATGCGGAGAAGGGTAAGCCTAAAAAGCGCGCGCCTAAAAAGCGACGCAATTGGCTTGGCTGGATTGTCACCGGAAGCATTGCGCTGGTCGTGATCGCGTTTACGGCACTGCAAGTAATACCGCTGAATCAGCTCAATAGTCGCCTTGAAAAGGCGCTGTCGGCCTGGCTGCATGACGACGTGAGTGCCAGCAATTTGCGAATTGCATTGTTTCCCACGCCGCATTTAAAAGTTGAACAGATCGCGGTTGGCAAATTGCTTGACGCGAAGGGCAGCAACGTCAATATTTATGTTGATTTTGCGTCGCTGTTTGGGGATAAATTAATCGTGGATTCGATCGAATTTCAGGAAGCCACGATTTCGGCCGAAGCACTTCCGCGCGCGCTGAAGTGGGCCGATCCCAAAAATCGAGGATCAGAAATTGAGATAAGCTG
>JBBRFJ010000133.1:0-7055 GCA_038224475.1 Burkholderiales bacterium | reverse complement strand
AGGTTGTAGTCAATTTTGCTGGGCTCGATTTTTTTAGCGTCGTCCTTGTAGACCATCACCATTTGTGGAAACGAAATAACCAAACCCACCATGACCAACTGGATCAAGACGAAAGGAATTGCGCCCCAGTAAATTTGGCCGGTGGTGACCGGAGCGGTCATTTTCTTCGTCACCCGGTCTATGTATTCTTTGGCGGGAGCCACGCTGCGAAAGTAAAACAGTGAAAAGCCAAATGGCGGATGCATGAACGATGTCTGCATATTGACTGCCAGCAACACACCAAACCAGATCAGATCAATGCCCAGCTTGTCAGCGGCAGGGCCGAGCAGCGGCACAATGATAAAAGCGAGTTCGAAATAATCGAGGAAGAACGCCAGTACAAATACCAACACGTTGACGACGATCAAAAAGCCGGTCTGCCCGCCCGGCAATCCCACCAGCAATTCCTCGACCCACACATGGCCGTTTACGCCGTAGAAAGCGAGGCTGAAAATGCGTGCGCCGACGAGGATGAACACCACAAACGCGGTCAATTTAGCGGTCGAATCCATGGCCTGGCGAAGCAGCTTGAAATTAAGTCGTCCACGCATGATCGCCATAATCAGCGCGCCAGTCGCACCCATCGCGCCACCCGCTGTCGGCGTGGCCACACCCAAAAAAATCGTCCCCAGCACAAGGAAGATCAAGGCCAGCGGCGGTACCAGTACAAACACTACTTGTTCGGCGAGTCGGGAAAGCAGACCAAATTTGAATTGGCGATTCAGCAGCGCGGTTATAAACGCGAGACCCATTCCGACCGAGGCTGACACCACAATGGTTTCATCAAGCGCTTTGCGCGGGTAGAAATTGGCGTACGAAACCGCCACCACGATGGCAATTGACATCACAATGGCGAGCGAGACAACACCGCTTCGTCCCGTCGTCTCGCGGAAGGTTCGTGCCTCAACCGGTAACGCGGGCACCCACGCGGGTTTGAAAACAGCGACGCCGACAATATACGAGACGTACAAGCTTGCCAGCACCGCGCCCGGTATGAATGCGCCTGCATACATGTCACCGACCGATTTGCCGAGCTGATCGGCCATGATGATCAGGACCAAGGAAGGCGGAATAATTTGCGCCAGCGTCCCGGATGCGCAGATCACGCCAGCCGCTACGCGCCGGTCGTATCCATAGCGAAGCATGATCGGCAATGAGATGAGTCCCATGGAGATCACGGACGCCGCCACCACGCCGGTGGTCGCTGCGAGTAACGCGCCTACAAAAATGACTGCGAAGGCCAGTCCGCCGCGAATGGGGCCAAATAATTGACCGATTGTATCGAGCAGATCTTCGGCCATCCCGCTTCGCTCTAAGATCAAGCCCATGAACGTGAAGAACGGGATCGCCAATAAGGTGTCGTTCGACATGACCCCCCAAATACGCTCTGGAAGCGCTTGAAATAGGGATGGCGACAACAAGCCCAACTCAATTCCGACTAGACCAAAAACGATGCCGCAAGCACCAAGTGAAAATGCAACGGGATAACCCAGCAGTAAAAAAACAAACAGCCCGATAAACATCAAGGGGGCCATGTTGTGAATGATGAATTGCGTCATCTGATTTTCGTCCTATGCTTTGTTCTGATTTTTCGTATCGAGGTAAAGAAAAGCTGGCGTTTACAGATTTGGGCTTGCCCCCTTTGCTTGAAGCAATTCTTTGTCACGCGCTTCTTGAATAGCGCGCGCCAATTCTTCTTCAGCCGTCGGCCCGTCATCCAGAGTTGGGTCCGCTATCAGCCCTTGAATAATCGCGATACGTTTAATCAGTTCTGAGAAACCTTGCAGCACCAGCAAGAAAAACCCAACCGGCAGAAGCAGTCTCGCGGGCCAAACAATGAGTCCGCCGGCGTTTGATGAAATTTCTTTGCTCATGTATGCGTTTATGAACACCGGCCATGATAAATAAAGAATCAAAATGGACATCGGCATCAAGAAAAATAGGATACCAAACACATCGATATATAGCTGAGTCCGCCGCGACCAATGGGAATAAACGACGTCAATTCTCACATGCGCGTTATGCAGCAAGGCATAGCCCCCACAAAGCAAAAATATGGCCGAGAACAGATACCATTGCAATTCCAGCCACGCGTTTGAGCTGTCGCCGAAAACATAAAGATATGTTGCATTGCCCGAACTGACGAGAACCGCGACCAAGGTAAGCCAGTAAGCGAAGTGTCCGACGCGATTGTTTAGCCCGTCGATGATTTTGGAAAAACTTAATAGAGCTTGCATGCGATTCTCCTGTAGCCGACGGCGCTTAACGTGTCTTCATCGCCTGCTGATCTTCCTCTAATCGAGCGCGAAATTTAGGCGGTCGTGCAGTGTGCGGTATTAGGCGATGAATCATCGCCATGAAGGTGCATGATGCGCGACTCATTGATATCTTTCAACCAAAAACAAGATGTCGCGCAGATTCACATCATCCCCAAAGTCTTTTAGACGCGAGGCGTTTTTGTTTTTTTACGAACGCGATGCTGATGGCACGCGGACTCGTTGTTCACGCAAATGTATCGCCAAAGTATAGCGGGTTTATCATTCATCAAAGGCACGGTGTGCTGGCGATCAATGCGGATTGCTGCCGGCGCAAGCCTTCTGGCGTAAAGGCCATTAGGGGAAAGACACCTCGACGCGACGATTGCGTTGCCGTCCCTCAATGCTGTCATCTACGATTGATGTCGGGACGTGTGCGGGGTTACTGTTGGTCGCAATCTCAATGCGGTCAGTCGCTACGCCGAGTTTGATGAGCTCTTGTTTCACTGATTCTGCCCGCTGTTTAGCCAAGCGAAGATTCGTATCGCTTGATCCACGACTGTCCGCGAACCCGGTTAACACCACCCGCTTTGTGCCGGTTTTCAAGCTGCCTGCAAGCCTTTCCAGAAATGCGCTGGTCTCTAAATTCGGATGTCGTTTGACCTTGCTAATTGGAAATAATATGTCGGTTGGAATTTGCAGTCTAGAATCATCTGCATGAGGACGGGGCATAGGCGCGATGCCAAAGCTGACACTGGCGAATGGGGCCATTTTCTTTGTGATTTCCGAAAAGCTGTCGTCGGTTACCAGTCCTGACGTAAGTTTCATGGGTTTAGGCCGTCGAGAACTTTTTTTTTGGTTCGACGGTGCAAACAAGGCCGCTGTTTTTGCCGCTCTGGCAAGGCCCAGATTGGGCGCGGGGTTGCCCGCCGCGATTTGCTCGGCGGCAGAATAGAGCCCGGTAATTTCAAGCGTCTCGCCACTATGCAGCTTCGCTAGTTCGGCTTTTTTATAAGCGGCAAATGTGCGTCCCACAATCGGCGTATCGTCAGCCCACTTGAAGGTTAGCGGTGCAGACTTCGCGCGGGTAGCTGAATTTGGCGTCGCGGATGCTGCAGGGGCGGCGGAAACGGATGAGAAAAGGAATTGTGCAGGGAGTGCGGAAAGTATAAGCAGTGTTCTGAGCATTTACGGCCCTTCGTTCAGTACCTGAAATCGCGTTCGAGTGCCAAGCCGCATCGTGATTGCATTGCTATTTACGCCGCAATGCAAGCTGTTACTCAGCACGCGTTGATCAGACTTTATCGTCCCGACTTGCGAAATAATGCCGGGGTTGCGGATGGAACACCGCCACTGCCGGCGCGGCGGGTTTGTGAAGCGCCCGCGCTGGCTCCCGTACCCGTGCCCGCGCCAGAAACGCGTGTGCTCTGAGATGGTGTACGCTTGGCCTCGCCCAGTGGCCTGCGGCCCGCATCCGCTGTGCTTCTTGACTGGGAGCGCCCGCTGCCGGTTCCGGCACCGTTGCCTCCACCCCCTGATTTTGCTCGACCGCTCTGACCCCGGGGTTGGCCGGGCCGGTTTCCCTGATTTCTGCCACGCGGTTGATGATCTTGGGAACGCAATTGAATAGGTTCAGGCTTTGCGTTAGGGTCAGGCTCGAAACCAGGGATAACCACGCTCTCAACATCGCGCTTAATCAGGCGTTCAATGTCGTAGAACATTTTTTTCTCATCCACGCAGACCAACGAAATCGCTTCGCCTGTTGCGCCTGCGCGCCCGGTACGGCCAATGCGGTGCACGTAATCCTCCGGCACATTTGGAATTTCGAAATTTACGACGTGCGGCAACTGGTCGATATCGATTCCGCGCGCCGCAATGTCAGTAGCCACCAACACCGCGAGATCACCGGTTTTGAATTCAGCCAATGCCTTGGTGCGGGCCGCTTGGCTCTTGTTGCCGTGAATGGCCAGCGCCGTAATATTCGACTTGTTTAGTTGTTCAGCCAAACGATTCGCGCCGTGCTTGGTCCGCGTAAACACCAATACCTGATGCCAGTTGTTCTGCTTGATCAAGTGAATCAGCAAGTCTTTTTTCTTGTCGCGATCGACCGGATGCACTTTTTGCGTGATCATTTCAACGGTTGAATTGCGACGCGCGACTTCGATCAGCGCCGGATTGTCGAGCAGACCATCCGCCAGCTTCTTGATCTCTTCGGAAAATGTCGCCGAGAAGAGCAGGTTTTGGCGCTTTTTAGGTAAAACCGCAAGCACCTTTTTGATGTCGTGGATGAACCCCATATCGAGCATCCGGTCGGCTTCGTCCAGCACCAGTATTTCGACATGGGAAAGATCGACCGTGCGCTGTTGATGATGATCCAATAACCGCCCCGGGGTCGCGACCAGAATATCAACGCCCTGACGCAGAATGGAAATTTGTGGATTGATGCCAACGCCACCATAGATCACTGTGGATTTGACGCCGGCGTATTTGCCGTACGTGCGGACGCTTTCCTCAACCTGCGCAGCCAGCTCCCGCGTTGGCGTCAATACCAGCACGCGGATCACTTTTTTTCCGGCATTGGCGGGACGTGGATTGGCGAGAAGGCGTTGCAATATGGGCAGGGTAAATCCAGCGGTTTTGCCGGTTCCTGTTTGTGCGCCCGCCAGCAGGTCGCCGCCGTTGAGAACCGCCGGAATGGCTTGCAACTGTATTGGCGTAGGAATGGTGTAGCCGTGTTCGGAAACAGCACGAACGATCGGCTCGGATAAACCGAGGGCGGAAAATGACATAAGAAAACTTTCGAATATTTCGAACCTGTCGCCCCGATTTGAGTAGGAACGCCAGTCTAGGTGCGGGGGTATTTGCTTAAATAAGCGAGGTCGTAATTGACTTGCAGCGCGGGGACTGGAACAACACTGCGGCTGGAGTATACCAAGTCTTTCGCGCAATCGTCACCAGAAATTAGCGCTCAAACTTCACGCTCAGCACAATGGACGTCTGCGTGCGCTCGACTGCATCCTGCCTGCCCAGCTGATCCAGCGCCTCGTCCAGTTCGGCGGTGGTGTCCGCCTGCAACACGGCCAGCGCATCGAATTCGCCGGATAGCGCATAAACACCGCTTACCGAAGGCATTTTTCGGAGGACTTCATAGAGCTTTTCGGCTTTTTTCGCGTCAACGCGCAGCAGGGTGTGCGCCGTGACACGGCTGCGACTGTAGTTCGGGTCAAGGCGGACGGTATAGCCCTGAATCACGCTTTTTTGCTCAAGGCGGCGAATCCGCTCCTGCACGGTCGCTCTTGCCAGTCCCAGTTGGCGGGCGATATCGGCGACGCTGGCGCGCGCGTCTGCCCGCAGCAAATTAAGGAGCTCAAGCTCTGCATTAGTGAGTGAATTTAGCATTGTGTATGAAAAAGTAAACGTAATGCTCAATTTTAGACGAACAAATGATAGTTTTGCAGCTACGAATTTGCTGCTGCAAAAACTACAGTGTGGGCATTAGTTCAACCCAACCCACTTTTAGGAATGACCAACATGATGCATGTCGCACTTATCGGCTCAGGAAAAATCGGCGAAGCAATCGTCACCTTGTTTCAATCGGTCGGTGGCTACAAGCTGATTGCTGTGGATAAAGACGCAGAACGTTTGGCGCCGATGAAAGCGTTGGGCGCGACGGTGATCATGGCCGATGTTGCCAACGATGATTTAGTCACGCAGCTGAAAGGTGTTGACGTCGTCATTTCAGCGTGCCCGTTTTACCTAACGGCTAGATTGGCCAAGCTCGCACGCAACCTCAACGCCCATTACTTCGATCTGACCGAAGATGTAGAAAGCACCAAGGTCGTAAAAGAAATCGCCAAAGGCGCCAGCAACGTTTTTATGCCGCAATGCGGTTTGGCACCGGGCTTTATTTCTGTGGTGGCTAACGAGCTAACGCAAAAATTCGAAACGCTGCGCGACGTCAATATGCGGGTCGGTGCATTGCCAATTTATCCCACCAATGCGCTTAAATACAACTTAACGTGGTCGACCGATGGCCTCATTAACGAATATTTGAACCCATGTGAGGCGATCATCGACGGCAAAATAAAAGAAACGCCGCCGATGGAAGAGCTGGAGCACTTTTCGATGGACGGGCTGGACTACGAAGCATTCAATACCTCCGGCGGCTTGGGCACGCTGTGTGAATCGCTGGCCGGTCGCGTGCAAAATTTAAATTACAAAACAGTCCGCTATCCAGGCCACTGCGCCATCATGAAAATCCTCGTCAATGATTTGCGATTATCCGAACGTCGCGAGTTACTGAAAGATGTTCTAGAAACCGCTATTCCGATTACTTTCCAAGATGTCGTACTCGTATTTGTCTCTGTTACTGGCAATCGTGACGGCCGCCTCGCGCAGGAAAGTTATGCCAAGAAAATCTATGCCAAAAAAGTTAGCGGCAAATTGCTCTCTGCAATCCAGCTCACCACTGCATCCGGCATTTGCACCATGGTTGATTTACTGGCGAACGGAAAATTGGAGGCCAGCAAACAAGCGGGTAGTGGATTTGTAAGGCAGGAGTCAGTGCCGCTGCCAGTGTTTATCGAGAGTCCGTTTGGGCAGTATTACGCTTAGGAGCTTGACTCGGGGGCTGAGGGTCGCGGCACGATAGGCTCAGTTGCCGCCTGTGGTGGGTCGAGCGCAGTTGCGCGCGAGAGGGTTTGGATCGCTAATAGACGATCGAGAGCGTGTCTACCGGCCCGTGTTGCTACGATGTGGCGA
>JBBRFJ010000132.1:0-7161 GCA_038224475.1 Burkholderiales bacterium | reverse complement strand
ACCGGCGCGCTTCGCGACATGCTGCAAAACCATTTACTGCAACTGCTGTGTATTGTTGCGATGGAACCACCGGTGAGCTTGTCGCCCGATGCGGTGCGGGACGAGAAACTTAAAATCATTAAAGCGCTGAAGCCTTTCGGCTCCGCAGAAATTGCCAATAACGTGGTGCGCGGGGCGTATCGGGCTGGCATAATCAACGGCGCAATCGCAGCTGGATATGCGAACGAGGATGGTGTGCCGGAAGGTTCCAACACTGAAACCTATGTTGCATTAAAAGCAGAAATTAATTCATGGCGCTGGGCGGGCGTACCGTTTTTCTTGCGTACGGGTAAACGCATGCCCGAACGTGTCGCTGAAATCGTCGTGCGCTTCCGGACCTTGCCACATTCGATTTTCCCCGGCCTCACGGGCGCGGTTCATCCCAACACCTTGCACATCAGTCTCCAGCCTGATGAGGGCCTGCGGCTGCGGCTAATGGCCAAGACACCTGGCGAAGGTATGCATTTACGGGCGACCGAGCTTGAACTCGACTTCCACGAAGCATTTAAATCAACGCCACTCGCGCCCCGCATGGAAGCCTATGAGCGTTTGTTGCTTGATGTAATGCGTGATCGTCCAACGCTATTTACACGCAGGGACGAACTCGAAGCTGCCTGGGAATGGGTTGAGCCAATTCTGGCCGCATGGGAGCGCAACCACGAACCGCCGCGACCATACACTGCAGGCACTTGGGGCCCGCCTGCGGCGACCGCAATGCTCGGGCGAGAAGGCATGCTTTGGCGAGAAGAAGCATGACGCGACTTATAAAGGCGTAAGGACCGTGCGAAATCCACTCCATCCACAAGGATCGCATCAGCCGCACGATATGTCTGAAGTATCGCCTGAACGCTCGGCCACGCCATTGACAAACAGTCGACCCCAACTGGTCGCCGACATTGGTGGCACCCACGCGCGCTTTGGCCTTGTTGAGTATGCTGGCATGCCTGTTACCCACGTCAAAACTATGCACTGTGCAGACTTCGAAACGCCTGCCGCGGCCGCGCTTGCCTACCTCGCCGACCAGCGCGTTACCAACCTTCCCACCAGCGCTGCATTCGCGCTCGCAGTCGCAATTGATGACGGCCCGCTGAAGCTGACTAACGGCCGCTGGATATTTGAGCGAAACACGTTGCGCGAAGAGCTAGGACTGGATCAGCTCGAGTTTTTGAACGACTTCGAGGCGCTGGCGTTTGGCTTGCCTGATCTCAACGTCGGTGACTATGTACAGCTAGGGACCGGCATCTTCAGCCGCAATCGTGTCATCGCCGTCATCGGACCAGGCACCGGATTGGGGGTGGGTGCTGTCGCGCCCACTGCTCAAGGATGGGTCACGTTACCTGCTGAGGGCGGACACGTTACGCTGGCGGCCAACGATCAATTAGAGTCGGAGTTATTACGGGTCGCGCGACAAACACACTCCCATGTTTCGGCAGAACGATTCTTGTCGGGCATGGGCCTGCCATTCCTCTATCGCACGCTTGCCGAGGTGCGCGCTGAAGCCTCAAATGAAGCGTTTGTCGCGCACGATATTACGCGTGAAGCCTTGGAAAATAACAATCCGCTTTGCATCGCCACGCTTGAATTATTTTGCGCGATGCTGGGCAGTTTTGCGGGCAATGCGGCTCTTACACTCGGCGCCAAGGGCGGCGTGTTTATTGGCGGTGGTGTGGTGCCCAAGTTGGGCGATTTTTTCCTGCACTCAAAATTCCGTGAGCGATTCATCGCAAAGGGTCGCTATCAGCCATACCTTGAGAAAGTTGCGACCGCGCTGATTACCTCCAGCGACGTGGCGCTTAATGGTGCAGCGAAATCGCTATCAGCAAAAAATTGATCTCGCAGCACAGGACGATGTGACGGGACTGCGCTTAGTCCAAGCAGGTGCCAAAACTTTTTTATACCGGTACGCGCACCAAGAGAACATTTCGCGTGCGGCTGATTTTGCTCCGGCGAACCAAACTTTTTACTTACCACGCGCACGCTTTTCAGGCTGAGCGGCGGAAGCCTTAAACTCTCCAGAAAAATTATTTCCAGCTTCGAGACGAAGCCAGCGCGCGTAAAAATCGCGCGATGACGGGACCGCGCCGCGAAGTCTACATATCGCCGCCGCCAACTCGGCCGCTCGCGCGAGACTTTCTTTCAACGGCGAGCCCTTCGATTGGCTGGCTAAAAACATCGCTGAAAATGAGTCCCCAGCGCCCACCGTATCGACAACAGTCACATTTTGAACAGCATCACCTTCAATCTCAAGCCATCCGCGCGCGTTGAAATAGGCGTAGCCGTCGGCTCCGCGGGTTACGATTAAACTGGTTAATGCAAATTTTGCTATCAGTTCGGCGACTGCCGCCCGAAATTTCTCGCTAGGCCAAGGCAGGGTCACCGCGCTGCTTTCACCGAACCATTCCAACAAAGTACGCAGCTCCTCCTCATTGACTTTCAAGATGTCAGCAAGCGCCAACGAGTCCTCGCAAATCGCGCGTATGTTCGGCATCTTGCGCAAATTGAGATCTAGGTAAACTTGGCCACCAAGCTGATTGCTAACATTGCGCGCCAAATAGCGAATGGTGTCGCGAGATTGCTTTGATCGCTGCGCCAGCGTCCCGATATAGAGAAACTTTGCGCGCCGGCCTTCAATCGCATCTAGTGCTGGTTGGAGCTCAAGATAGTCCCATGCCTGATCGTCCGCAATGCTGAATTGATTTCCTGTTGGGGTAAGTGTCACCTCCACCGTACCCGTGGGGCGCACATGATCCATTTGCAAACCATTCAATCTGACGCCAAATCGCGCTGCACCCGCGCGCACTATATTGCCGTTTGCATCATTTCCCAGACGCGTGATGAGGCAAACATCCACGCCGAGCGCGGCAACAGAGCACGCGACATTAAACGGTGCACCGCCCACCACGGTGCGCGATGGAAAAATATCCAGCAGCGCTTCGCCCAAGACGATAACGCCGGCTTCAGACATATTGTTTTTAAGGTTCTCCGGACTTTGAACCATGGATTGAGTCATATTCAATCGTTTTAATATCGCGTCAATTTCGCTGCGGCGAACATCGCATTACTACAGCGGATTATTAACCGCGGCGTCGCTATTCATCGTTCGGTGAGCCTGCAATCGATGTCTAGCATCCAGGAGGCCATTGCGACTCAGCGATTTTTTGTTTATCTTGAATGACTTTTACCAGCATTTTGTATAGCAGCGTCTTTGTAAAGACGCGCCGGCAGGCAATGCTATCAAAGAAAAAGCGGCCTCGCGGCCGCTTTTATGAGACAAATTGCGCATGCATCATCAGATCATTTAACTCGCCATCTGCACTGGAATTTTGCTGCGCTGTCCTTTAATGTGGTTTTTATCGTCCACGTACACCAAGTCAGGCTGGTAGTTATTCAGCCCAATTTCGTTGTAGGCCGCATAGCTGGCAATAATCAGAATATCGCCGGGTGCCGCTTGCCGCGCCGCCGCGCCGTTGACGCTGATAATGCCGGAACCACGCTGAGCGGAGATCGCATATGTGGTAAAACGCGCGCCGTTATTGACGTTGTAAATATCAATTTGCTGATACTCCTTGATATCTGACGCATCCAATAGATTCTGGTCAATCGCGCAGGAACCTTCGTAGTGCAATTCTGAATGGGTGGTCGTGACACGGTGAATTTTTGATTTCAACATCATGCGTTGCATGGTTCCTCCAAGTAAGAGTAGCGGAGTATATGAACAAATATTAGATAAAACGCTCTAGGCCAAAGATCCACTAGACGTCCTCTTGTTTTTCTTATGATCGAAGCGTACCACTCGTTTTTGTGCAGCGCAACATATGGTTCAAAACTGCTAGAAAAAACGGGGTTGCAAACAGTGTGGGCGTTCTTTAGACAGCGAAGTGACGGCTTCAGGCAATTTGGGGGATTGGAGCGCCGTAAAAACAAAACACTAGCATTGGCGGGCAGTATGACGTCTTTTATCCTGGAACGCCGCTCTGCTATTTGACTTTAAACATCCAGCGTTACTTCAAGATTGTCGATCAGGCGAGTAGCACCCAAGCGCGCGGCCGCAAGTATAACCAGCTTTTTGTCAGTGGCTGACGGCTCAAGCAAGTCGTCATTGCGTCGCACCGCGATGTAGTCAGCCTTCCAGCCACGGGCATCGAGCGCCGCCGCCACACCCGTTTCCATCACAGCGTAATTGCGCTCACCCGCCACGATTTTGCTTTTCAAATTGGACAGCGCCGCAAATAACTGCGGCGCTTCGATCCGCTCAGCAGCACTCAAATAGCCGTTACGTGATGACAGCGCCAAGCCATCTGCGGCGCGTACCGTATCCGCCAACACCATCCTGATCGGCAGATTGAGTTGCCGCACCATATTGTCGAGCACGCGACACTGCTGATAGTCCTTCTTGCCAAACACGGCAACGGTCGGCTGCACCATATTGAAAAGTTTAAGTACCACGGTCGCCACGCCGCGAAAATGACCGGGCCGCACCGCGCCATCAAGAATGTGCTGGATATCAGGCGGCTCCACCAGATAACCCTGCGGCGCGGGATACATCTCGGCCTCAGTCGGCGCGAAGACGATATCAACACCTGCTGCACGGCATTTTTCAATATCGTCGGCAAAGCTGCGGGGATAAGAGCCGAAATCCTCTTTCGGTCCAAACTGCAGACGATTGACGAATATTGAAACCACCACGCATCCTCCCGCGCCAGCATGGTCAGGCGACTGCGAGCTCACATTAGCGCGTGCAACGCGGGTGAGATCAATGTGACCCGCATGCAAGTTTCCCATGGTCGGTACAAAGCCAATTATCTGCCCTGACTTCAAGCGTGAGCGCAGCTCCGCAACGGTACGAATTATTTCCATAATTTCACCAGATTGCTAGCCCGCATTCATGTATTCACGCATCCCGCGCAGCGATTCAATTCGCGCGCACAGCATTTGCAGATGCTCGGGATTGTCGGCGAAGTTAAACCGGTCGCTCTTCACAATCAAAATGGGCGATTCTGCGTAATCGTAAAAATACCTCGTGTAAGTCTCCGACAAACGAAGCAAATAATCCTCGGATATGCCGCGTTCCATCGGCAATGCGCGCCGCTGTATGCGCGTCATCAAAGTATTTACCGTTGCTTGCAGGTAAATCACCAAATCCGGCGCAGGCGCTTGCGGCTTGAGATGATTGTAGAGCTGCGAGTACAGCGCGAATTCGTTGTCGTCCAGTGTCAGCTTGGCGAATAGTGCGTCTTTCGCCAGCATGTAGTCCGCGATGGTTTTTTTCTCAAATAAATCGGGTTGCTTGATGGCCGCGACTTGGTTAACACGCTGAAACAAAAAAAACATTTGTGTAGCCAGCGCGTAGCGTTTCATGTCGCGATAAAACTGCGGTAGAAAGGGATTCGCGCTGGCGTCCTCAAGCATCAAGTTGGTTGCGTAGCGTTCAGACAGCAGGCGGGCCAGCGTAGATTTGCCACTCCCAATCGGCCCTTCCACGACGATATAGCGCGGCTTTAGGCGCGTGCCTGCGCCAGTCAACGGGTAACCTCTTCAAACTTGCGCACGCCGCTCACATCCATCGGCACCAAGAGCTCGAGTACATAACCATGGCCCGGAATCTCAATCTCTGGCGCGATCTCCGCCAGCGGCCATAAGACGAACGCCCGTTGGTGCATACGTGGGTGTGGAATGGTCAGGTCGGGTTCGTTAATCTGACGCTCGCCGAATAACAAAATATCCAAATCAAGAGTACGCGGGCCGTTACGCACTGTGTCCGCATCGCGAACGCGATATTGCGCGGCTTCAATATTCAACAGGTGTTTCAGCAGCGCCTGCGGAGAAAGTGTGGTTTGCAACTCTGCCACCGCGTTGACAAAATTAGGCTGGTCGGCTAAACCCACCGGTGCGGTATCGTAAAACGATGAGACCCGCACCAGCGCGATACCGGGAATCTCATCCACCGCGCGTAATGCAAGCGCGAGCTGCGCCAGCGGCTGCTCGAGATTGCTACCCAGACCCAAGAAAACGGTCTCAACTGGATTTGCCAGCGAGCTCATCTGCTTACGCTTTTGCCATACTTTGGTCATACATTTATCATGCTCTCTCTACAGATGGATCGACAACCCTGCTTTTTTCACGGGTTGTTTGGTTGCATCAATCATCGACTAATCGAGCGCATCATCAGGCAGGGACAAGCTCACCGGTGACGCAGAGCCCGCATTGGCGCTGCCGCCCTCGCCCGGCTTTTTACGCTTGCGACGACGTTTCTTTTTGGGCTCATCATCAGGCAAGAACATTGCCTCGCGGTCTGCATCTGACGCCGATTGAAAACGCTCCCACCAATCCGCCACATCTTGGGGCGCATCGCCGCTGGCTGCACGTAACTCAAAAAAATCATAGCAAGCGCGAAACCGCGGATGACTCAAAACGCGATACGCTTTTGCAGCCGAACGTTGTAGAAAGCGAGTCTGGTGATTCCATAGCTCCTTCACCATCGGATCATAGCGACGGGGGATCGCGAGCGCCTTGCGCTGCTGATCGAGCACATCATCCATCGCTTCATGCATGGCCTGCACCGGCTTAACACCGCCTGCTATCAACTCGCGTTGCCGATCAAGCATCGGAAACCAAAACAGCGCCGCAAATAAGAAGGATGGCGACACACTTTTATCATCAGCAATGCGCGCGTCGGTTTGGTTGAGTGCCGCCACCACGAACGGCCGACTCCGCGGGTTATCCAACAAGGAATCGATTATCGGCAATAACTTTTTATGCAATCCAAGTGAGCGCAGCTTTTCAATACATAGCAGCGCATGCCCGGACAGCAGAAGCTTTAACATTTCATCGAACAAGCGCGCAGCGGGAACATTTTCGAGCAATGGGGACAAGGCCGCAATCGGCGCTTCGGTCGCGGCGTCAATCGTGAATCCCAGCTTGCCCGCCAGACGTGAAGCGCGCAACATTCGCACGTGATCTTCTCGATAACGCTCGATCGGGTCGCCGATCACGACCACGCGTTTTTTCTGAATATCGGGTACGCCGTTGACGTAATCCCAGACCTCTTCAAGTGCGGGGTCGTAGAACAATGCGTTCATGGTGAAATCGCGACGGATAGCATCTTCCTGCTGGCTGCCAAAA
>JBBRFJ010000131.1:0-7370 GCA_038224475.1 Burkholderiales bacterium | reverse complement strand
TTTCTTTACGTGAATGGATTAAGTGAATGGGTTAATTAACTCAACCCCTGAGCCGTGAAAGTCTCCTACATTGCGCGTCACGACAGTCAACCGATGGATAAGCGCAATTGCCGCGATTTGCTTGTCAATGGGATGCTGGTTATTCGGCACCATCAGTTTGCCCCACACTTGGGCACAGTCTTCATCAAAACTCAAAATACGCTCGCTGAAATCATCCAGAACGAGCATGAGCCAGCTTTCTAATTTTTTACCTTGCACAAGATCGCCACGATGTTTGATTATTTCGACGCCTCGTCTAAGTTCACCTACGGTTTGCACCGACAAGTAAAGTTCAGCGTCGTCTAATGTTTTTATAAACACTTGCACGCCAGCATTGGCTTTTTTACCTTTGCGTGCTTCGCTGATGACATTGGTGTCTAGCAAATACACGCGCGCTAGCCGTTCCGACTATCGAAATCGGCGTCGTCGCCCACGTTCGGCATACTGAACAATACTTCCGCAAACGAGCGGCGTTTTGGCCGTTGCAGCGCAGACTTCAGGATTTCACGATGCTCTGCTTCAGCGCTTCTGCCGTGCGATGCCGCGAGCTGTTTGAGCGCCAACGCAATCTCTTCATCTACATTTCGAACAACAAGATTAGTGGCCACAATTTGCCTCCATAATTTGCAATCAATGATTACATGGTAATTCAAGTTTGCAATCATTGCAATCATTTTTGATGTCGAAAATATTACTGTAATTTTTACGAAAACGCGATTCAAATTCGCGTGATAAATTATGTTTTTTAGAATCCACAAAACTGGAATTTCACATGTCAGAGCACTCAATTGTTTCCCACCAGCGCCGTATGGTGCTCGCAACCGGCGCAGCCCTTGCCGCCAGCGCGTTGTTGCCCGGCTGCGTGTCCGCGCCAGAATCCAACAGTGAAAAGAATATGAACACAACGCCCCAAAAACCGTTATCCATTTTGATTCTCGGCGGCACCGGTTTTACGGGCCCGCATCAGGTGCGCTACGCGCTTTCGCGTGGGCACAAGGTGACCTTGTTTAATCGCGGCCGTCGTCCCAAAGAATGGCCGGCGGCGGTGGAGGAGCTGACCGGTGATCGCGATACCAATGATTACGCATCGCTAAAAGGTCGCAAATTTGATGTGTGCATTGATAACCCGACCACCGTGCCGCATTGGGTACGCGATGCCGCGGCAGTGTTGAAGGGCAATGTTAATCAGTACATCTTTATTTCGACCATCTCGGTTTACGCGAGCGACGACAAAATCGGCGAGGACGAAGGCGGTGCGCGCGCCAAATACGAGGGCACCGATGCGATGGCAGAAACGACGGCAGCATTGCGCGCAAATATGCGCCTCTACGGCCCGTTGAAAGCGCGGAGCGAGGATGAATCGAATAAGCAATTTCCCGGCATCGCGACCGTGATTCGGCCCGGCTTGATTGTCGGCCCGGGGGATGACACGGATCGCTTCACGTATTGGCCCGTACGCCTCGCCCGTGGCGGAAAAGTACTGGTGCCGCCATCCAGCGATCCGGTGAAATTTGTTGACGCGCGCGACTTGGCGGAATGGACGATTCGCATGGCTGAGGCGCGCACGTTTGGCACCTTCAACGCGCTCGGCCCTCGTGACACGCTAACCATGGGCAGCATGCTGAAAACAATCAACCAAGTCGCGGGCAACCATGCGCAGCTGATTGAAGCATCGGCGAAATTTCTTGACGACAATAAAGTTGCGCCGTGGAGCGATTTGCCGGTTTGGATTCCAAGTGAGAGCGAGAATGCGGGCATGCATCGGCGCAGCAATGCGAAAGCGATTGAGGCGGGATTGACGTTTCGCTCTGTCGCGATTACTGCCGCCGATACCTTGCAGTGGTGGAACGGTCTGGATGCGAAGCGCAAAGAAACCCTCCGCTCGGGGTTGAAGGCTGAGCGTGAAGCGGAGTTGCTGGCAAAAATGGGCGTGTAGATTTTTATGATGCAGCGGTTGGGCAGAGCGCAGCTGCCTGAAACCGTATCGCCAATACCAGAGCGCCTCTTCAGGTAAAAATCCCTGATGACGCCCGCCAATACTAGACTTTAAGTAAGTAACGGCTGCTAGCCATTCTTGGCCACGCTGTTAAAATGATGTTCTTAAGACAAATCCATCAATGGCTACAACTCTATGACTGCATCTTTCGAATCCATTTTTAAACGCATCGCCCCTGCGGCTGATTTTTGCTCTTTCAGGTTTGTCGAAGAGACGGCCGAACAATTATCGGTTCAGCAAAATGTCGCGGAGCCACCCAGAACATCCGTAGATCGCGGGGTGATGATCACGGTGATTGACCAGGGCGGATATGGTTATGCGGCGACCTCGGATCTTTCGGAATCCGGTTTGCGTGAAGCCACGAAGCGTGCGCATGATTGGGCGAAATTGACCGCTGGTAAGAGCGTAGCGGATTATTCAAAATTTGCGATGCCAAAGCCCTCGGGACACTCTCGCTCGGCGGTGAATCAAAACCCCGCGGCGCTGACCAAGCGCGAGAAGTTTGAAATGCTGAAAGCCGAATCGGCGCATTGCAAGATCGATGATCGTATTGTCGATTGGGGCGCGAGCTTCTGGACGACGCATACCAAGCAGCTTTACGTTACGGCCGATGGCGCGATGGTCGAGCAGGAATTTGATTTCATGGTGCCGTCACTTTCGGTCACGGCGTTCGACAAAGGCGAGGCACAGACCCGCTCGTTCGGCGGGCGCTATAACGGCTTTTGCCAGCAAGGTGGCTTTGAGATTTTGGCGCGGTCCGGCTTTCATGGCGCGGGCAAACAAACGGCTGAAGAAGCACTGGCGTTACTCACGGCACCAAACTGCCCGTCCGGCGTGATGGATATTATTTTGATGCCGGATCAAATGATGTTGCAGATTCACGAATCGATCGGCCATCCGCTGGAGTTGGATCGGATTTTGGGCGATGAACGAAATTTTGCGGGCACCAGTTTTGTCACCGTTGATATGTTCGGTAAATACCAATACGGCTCTGATCTTTTGAACGTAACCTACGACCCGACCATGCATCATCAATTCGCATCATTTGCATTTGACGATGATGGCGCCGCCGCTAAAAAGGAATTCATCATCGAGCATGGCATGCTCAAACGCCCGCTCGGCGGCACCATCTCGCAAGCACGCGCCGGCATGGACGGGGTTGCGAATTCACGATCCTGCGCATGGAACCGCGCGCCGATTGACCGCATGGCAAATTTGAATATTGAACCCGGCACTTCGAGCTTGGATAACATGATTGCCTCGATCGACAATGGTGTACTGATGCGCACTAATCTTTCCTGGTCGATTGATGATTCACGCAACAAATTTCAATTCGGCTGCGAGATGGGGCATGTGATAAAAAACGGCAAGCTCGGCGGCGTGGTCAAGAACCCCAACTATCGCGGGATCTCGGCGACCTTCTGGCGCTCGCTGGCCATGGTCGGCGGCATAAGCACACAAGAAGTGATGGGCACACCGTTTTGCGGCAAGGGCGAACCCAATCAAGTTATTCGCGTGGGACATGCCAGCCCGGCTTGCAAGTTTGCGGGGATTGATGTGTTTGGTGGCGAAAGTTAAAAATATAAACACCAGCACTGGCGCGGCGTTTGAGCCTTTGATGGCTTAAAACGATGGCTCAAAACAATCGCTCAAAGCGCCCGTAATTAGTTCACCTCAAATAATTCACGAATCACAATTTTTAATAAAAATGCAAACCTACTTTTACGAACTCGCTGATTTCATCACGTCTTTGCTCACCCAAAACGAAATCGCCCTCACCGCTTTATCGGCGGAGGAATCAAACTTTGTGCGCTTCAATAAAAGCGCCGTGCGGCAGGCGGGATCGGTCAAGCAAATTGGCCTCACGCTATCGCTGATCGCAAATCAACGCCGGGCGGAGTCGCGATTAACGCTGTCGGGTATGACTGATAGCGACCACGGTTTGATTCGCGCAGCACTCGATACCTTGCGTCGAGATTTGGACGATTTGCCGGAAGACCCTTATTTATTATTCAACCAGACTCCGGTTTCAACAGAGCACGTTGGCGCATCGCAATTGCCGTCCGATGCGGAAATGCTGGCGCAGGTGATTAACGCGGGACGTGGCAAAGATTTGGTGGGATTTTTTGCATCGGGCGCAATTTATAAAGGCTTTGCAAATTCGCTTGGCCAGCGCAATTGGCATCGGGTTGATAACTTTAATTTTGAATGGTGCTTGTATCACGCCGCCGATAAAGCCGTGAAGTCAGGCTATGCCGGCACTCACTGGGACGCGGCCGAATTACAGCGAAAAATGGCGCTGGCGGAAACGCAGCTCGCGATCCTGCAGCGACCCGCGATTTCACTCACGCCCGGCGAATATCGCGCCTATCTTTCCCCATCCGCGCTCAACGAAATCGTTTCGTTACTCTCGTGGGGCGGGTTCGGCGAGAAATCACAGCGCACCAAACAAAGCCCTTTGCTGAAGCTTGAAGACGGCTCGCAGTCGCTGAATGCCATGGTGTCGCTGATTGAAAACTCGAAGGACGGCGTCGCGCCCGGTTTTCAGGGAGATGGCTTCATTAAGACACCGGCGGTTGCGTTGATTCAGGCCGGCAAGCGCGCGGGCGCGTTGGTGAGCCCGCGTTCGGCGCGTGAATTCGCGATTGAAACCAACGGCGCAAACAGCGCCGAAGCGCCTGAATCACTTGATATGGCCGCCGGCACATTGGCGCGGGCGGAGGTGTTGAAATCGCTCGACACCGGCATCATGATCGGTAATCTTTGGTATTTAAATTATTCGGATCGCGCTAATTGCCGCATGACCGGCATGACCCGTTTCGCGACCTTCTGGGTTGAAAACGGCGAGATCAAAGCGCCGCTAAACGTGATGCGCTTTGACGATTCCGCGTACCGGGTGCTCGGCGAAAATTTGGTCGATTTGACGCAGGAACGGGACTGGATTCTGGATTCCGCCAGCTATGGCGAGCGCTCCACCGGCTCCGCGCGTTTGCCCGGCGCATTAGTGAATAATTTTTCGCTGACTTTGTAGTTTTGTTTTGGGGAAACCGATGATATTCAAGATACTGCAAAATTCAATTGGCGCTTCCGTATTTCTGCTGGTGTTTACGGCAGCCGCTTATGCCGCCGATGTTGCCGGTGTTGCCAGTGCTGTCAACGCAAATGCTGCGAACGACGCTGCACCACCCATCGCGTCCGCATCGGTCTCCGCAGAAGCCGCAGCGACCGTCGCCACGATCACAGCCGCACCCACGCCGCTTCCGCCGGGCACGCACGCGACCGCCTCGATCATTGCACCCTTGGCTGAAATCCAGACCGGCGTAATTGTGCCGCAGCTGGTCAATGACGCCGACCTTTGGGAACGCATTCGTCGCGGCTTTGTGATGAACGAATTGGACATGCCGCAGGTCACGAACCAGGAACAGTTTTATGCGCAGAAGCAGGACTACATCAAGCGCTTTGTCGCGCGCGGTTCACGCTACCTTTACTACATAGTCGAGGAGCTTGAGCGGCGCAATCTGCCGACGGAAATAGCACTTCTGCCGATCATCGAAAGCGCGTTCAATCCCCAGGCGGCGTCGATCGCCAAAGCATCCGGCATGTGGCAATTTATTCCTTCGACGGGCGTGAGCTTTGGTCTGAAACAGGATTGGCACGCAGATCATCGCCGCGACGTCATGCTTTCCACCAACGCCGCACTCGACTATTTGCAAAAGTTATACGGGATGTTTAATTCGTGGGAGCTGGCCTTCGCGGCGTACAACTGCGGCGAAGGCTGCGTGGGTCGCGCGATTCAAGCCAATCTAAAACGCGGGCTGCCGATTGATTTTGCGTCACTCAATCTGCCGAATGAAACGCGCAGCTATGTGCCCAAGCTGATTGCAGTCAAAAATATTGTGCTTTCACCGGCGAGTTATGGGGTCGAGCTGACGGCGGTAGACAACAAGCCCTATTTCAGCAAAGTGACGGCACCGGACAAGATCGACATCAAGCTCGCGGCAAAATTAGCCGAAATGGCTGAAGATGAATTCTCGGCACTCAACCCGGCATTCAATCGACCCGTTGCGATATCAGGTACGGGCTATTTCTTGGTGCCGACTGAGAACGCTGCATTATTCAGCAGCAATTTGCAGCTGTATCAGTCGTTAAATGGCCCGATGGTGTCGTGGCAGACCGTGACGGCGCGTAAAGGTGAAGGGGTGGACGCGGTGGCGCGACGCTATGGAATGACCGGCTCATATCTGCGCGCGACGGGCGGGCCTTTTGCCGAGCGCAAGGGCAAATTTGCGAAGCCCGCCACCTTCATGGTGCCGATGGCGGCACAAGCCAAAGTCATGACGGCGATGCTGGAGAAGAAAGCCGCTCTCAAAATTGCGCAAGGCAGCGCTGCAATCGCAGTTCACGCGACTGCCGCTCAGGGTGGGGTAGCCGTTGCCACAGCAGTGAACCTTATGCCCGCAGCCTATGTGGCCAGCGCCGAAACCAGGACGCCGCAGGTGCCTAAGACGCTTGGGACGGCCCCTGTTTCTGACTTTGCTCCCGACACTTTGTCTGCTGCCGCGCATCACGCGGCTAACACCGATGTCTTGAACCCAACCGCCAAACTCACTTTAATCGCTGCCAGCAATGCACCTGCAGTAGTAAAAGCCAATATATTGGTGGTACCAAACAAATCCGCCGTGGTGGCACAAAAGAGCGTGATCAAACCTGAGCTTTATGTGGTGCGCAGCGGCGACACCTTGTACGCCATCGCCACTAAATTCAATGTGGCCGTCGCCAATTTGCTGCTCTGGAATCGACTGAAGCCCCGGTCCATTTTGGCGGTGGGGTTTCGACTAAAAGTGTCGGCTTAGCCAAGATTTGCAGGCCCGCTTGGCTTCGCGCGGCGGCTTCAAGCCAAAAAATGTTTACAAACCCTAGTCAGGGTGAGCGTTTCAAGCAATAAACGGCTGAAAGTTCGCCCTATTGCTTGAGCTCTAAAAGTATAGAAAACTAGGCAGCCGCACCCTGCCAGCCTTTCGGAATCGAACCCAGCAATTTCTTCGTATATTCCTGCTGGGGATGCAGATAAATATCGTCCGAATTGGCGACCTCAATCACCGCGCCTTCCGACATCACCATCACCTGGTCAGAAATATATTTCACCACCGCCAGGTCATGCGAAATGAAGATGTAACTCATCTGGTATTCGTCCTGCAAATCTTGCAACAGGTTGAGCACCTGGGCCTGCACTGAGACGTCCAGCGCGGACACGGACTCATCACAAATCAACACATCCGGTTTCATCGTCAGGCAACGCGCAATCGCGATACGTTGGCGCTGACCACCCGAAAAC
>JBBRFJ010000130.1:0-7439 GCA_038224475.1 Burkholderiales bacterium | reverse complement strand
ATTAGTACTTACGGCCCATAATGCATAATTTACATTAAATGCTAGCAACAAGCGTCGGACGTGTAAAGCTTTTTCTTTAAAACCTCGAAATCGCTTTAATTGCATCCTACAAGTTTTTGTGTCGAAAATCTAAATTTTTCGATGTCTGAATCGCGCCACCATTCTGCCGCTATTTCAGATCAGCATGATTTTGAGCTGGTTTGCGTCGCGAGAATTTACCGGAAAGCGCACTTTGCTTGACGCATTCTGCTCTACGCTACGCTCCCCGATATAATAACGATCCTTGTCTTTTCGGACGCAACAATGACCTTACGCTGGTGGTTTCGCCCCTTGATCCTGATGCTGTCGCTGCTTTTCGTGCCAGTGGTTTTGATCGTACTAATGTTCGTGCTGTTGTATCCGAACCTACCCTCGATTGACGCGGTTACCGACTACCGTCCCAAGTTACCGCTTCGAGTCTACACAAACGAGGGCGATTTGATCGGCGAATTTGGGGAAGAAAAACGCTCTTTTGTAAAAGTACAGGACTTTCCTGCAATCATGAAGCAGGCCATTATTGCCGCTGAAGACGAGCGCTTCTACCAGCATGGGGGAGTCGATTACATTGGTATTTTGCGTGCATCTAGCAGCACCATTTTAGCTGGAAAAATTACCGGCGGGGCGAGCACCATTACCCAGCAAGTGGCTCGCAACTTTTTTCTGACCAATGAGCAAACGATTACCCGTAAAGTCTCAGAGTGGCTACTCGCTTACAAGATCGAACGCAATCTGACAAAGGATCAAATTTTTGAGATATATCTCAACCATATTTTTTTAGGCAACCGCGCTTACGGTTTTGCGGCCGCAAGTCGGGTCTATTTTGCCAAAGATGTAAAGGAACTCACGGTAGCGGAAGTCGCGATCCTCGCCAGCATTCCAAAAGCGCCGTCGCGCTTCAACCCATTCGATAACTTGAAACGGGTTACATTACGCCAGCAATATGTGCTTCGCCGCATGCGTGAGCTAAATTTTATTAACGACGCCCAGCAAAAAGTAGCCCTTGAGCAGCCAATGAAATTTAATCGCGAGCATACGGTTTACGCGGTGGAAGCGGATTACATCGCAGAGATGGCACGCCAAGAAATAGTCGAGCAGTATGGTGACAAGGCCTATGTGGCGGGTATCCGCGTCTACACCACGCTCCGCAAACTTGATCAGGAGGCAGCGACCGGCGGTCTTCGTAAAGGTGTGCTGGATTATGACCGAAGACATGGCTATCGCGGGCCCGAGGGCACCGTCAATCTGCCGCAGAAACCGGAAGAAGCCGAGGAGGCTGCTGAAGAAGCGCTTCAGGAGCGTGATATTACGGGTGACTTGATGCCGGCGGTTGTGCTGTCCGCTGACGCCAAGCAAGCCGTGGTGCTTACCAAGCGCGGCGAGACCCTGACTCTGAGCGGAGATGCGCTGAAGTTTGTTGCCAAGACGTTCACCGATAAAGCGTCACCATTCAAGCCGGTTCGCGGCTCAATTGTGAGAATCACGCTGGACGAAAAAGGGGCACCCATCATCGCGCAATTACCAAAAGTGGAAGCAGCGTTGGTATCGCTTGACCCAAATGACGGCGCAATCCGGGCATTGGCAGGAGGATTCGATTTCAATGCGAATAAATTCAACCACGTTACTCAAGCCATGCGCCAGCCAGGCTCTAGCTTCAAGCCGTTTGTGTATTCCGCCGCGCTTGAGAAAGGCTTTACGCCTGCCACTGTGGTGAATGACGCGCCTGTTGTATTCGACCCGGGCCGCAACGGTGGCCAGGTATGGGAGCCGAAGAACTATGACAATAAATACGATGGGCCTTTGCGGCTCCGCACCGCGCTTGCAAGATCGAAAAATATGGTGTCAATCAGGGTGCTTCAATCTATCGGCCCGCAGTATGCGCAAGATTATATTTCGCGCTTCGGTTTTGATCCCAAGCAGCATCCCGCTTATCTGACAATGGCATTAGGAGCGGGATCCACCACGCCGCTGCAAATGGCCGGAGCGTATGCAGTGTTCGCCAACGGCGGATATCGCATAAAACCTTATTTTATTGCCAAAATTACAGACGACAAGGGCGGCATATTGTTTGAAGCTGATCCGGTCCGCGCCAGCGATAAAGAAGGGGAAGGCCGCAAAAATGCCGAACGTGTAATCGATCCACGCAACGCTTTCATCATGTCTAGCTTACTGCGCGATGTCGTGCGCTACGGCACTGGCGCTAAGGCGATGTCGCTAGGACGCAACGATCTGGCCGGCAAAACCGGCACAACGAATGACAGCATTGACGCTTGGTTTGCAGGCTATAACCCTGATTTGGTTGCGATTAGTTGGATCGGTTTCGACAATCCTGCGTCATTGGGCGATTCTGAAACGGGCGGCGGTGCGTCACTACCGATATGGATGCACTACATGCAGCGCGCGCTAAAAGGCGTCAAAGAAAAGACTTTTGAGCCACCGGCCGGAGTGGTCTCGATCGCGCTAGGCGATGTCGGCAAAGACGGGAGACCGCTTGCTGAGTACGTGTACGCGGAGAGTGTTGCTAATGTCAGCGATGGACCATCTTCCTTGCGAGAGGCGAATAAACCGTCTGAAGAAGTGAAGAATCAAATTTTTTAACGCGCAGCGCACTGATTGTTAGACCGCTTTATCCCTCCCAATCTGATCCTTATGAGCTAGAATTTGTGGACTCAAACAAGCGTCACGCAGATCGCATGAGCCGCGGTTGCGGCAGCGGACCGAACCGCGGCTCCAGCCTATTTAGTGGTGATCGGGCTAGCAGTCAACTGCGCACACTGATCACGCTGCACGCCGCCAAGCTCATCGCCGAGGGACTGACTGACTATCATGCCGCAAAGCTTAAGGCCGCACGCCAACTCCACTGCAATGACAAAAATGCGTTACCTGACAATCATGAAATCGAAGCCGCGCTGCGCCAACACCTAAGCTTGTTTGCAACCAATACGCAGCCCGCGGCACTTGCTGAACTTCGCCGGGTCGCGTTGCGCGCCATGAGATGGTTACAGATAGAGGGTCAAGGCAGCGCTGGCCAGTCCACGGCCAACGCGATCACGCTTGAGCCCTGGATTACCGGCGCAGTGCTGAACGGCACAGCAAATGAATTCAGCGACATAGAGTTGGAATTAATCGGTATTGAGACCAAAACAATGGAAATTATCTTGCTCAATCGCGGCATTGAATTTGATTTGAAGTGCGGCGAGGCAATATCAAGAAGTTATAAACCGGCCGAGTTGAACAAAAACATCCAATATCATTTGGAGTTTGAAGACGCGCCGGTCGTCATTACGCTCTACAAATCGCATGCACAGCGCCAAGCGCTTCATCCGCGCGGCAGCCTCAAACATGAGCGCGTCAAGGTAGCTGACGCAGAGGCATTGTTCAGCAACGCGCTGTAAAACACTAGCAAAGACTGGAATCTTCAAGCACTTTTGATTCGAGATGCTCGCTAGTACTAGCGTTTTAATTTTCACTAGCCTATCGCATGACTGATTTGTTTAACAAACGCGCTGCTTCCAAGGCGAAATATGTTAAGACACCGTCCGCACCCGCGCGCTTGAACGACAGCAATGATTCCATCATGCACGCCTCACCATCGAGCCAGCCATTTTGGGCGGCAGACTTGAGCATCGCGTATTCGCCTGAGACTTGGTAGGCGAAAGTCGGCGCGCCGAATGTCGACTTGCAACGTTGCACAATATCCAGATACGGCATGCCGGGCTTGACCATGACCATATCAGCACCTTCGGCTAGATCAAGTGCGATCTCACGCAGTGCCTCGTCCGAATTGCCCGGATCCATTTGATAGTTTTTTTTATCACTTTTCCCAAGATTGCCGGACGAGCCGACTGCATCTCGAAACGGACCGTAAAATTTACTCGCGTATTTAGCGGAGTACGCCATGATCGCGGTATGGATATGATGCTCTGCGTCCAGTGCACGGCGAATTTCGCCAATGCGGCCATCCATCATGTCGCTGGGTGCTACGATATCAACACCAGCCTCGGCCTGAGTAAGCGCCTGCTTTTTTAATACGGAAATGGTTTCGTCGTTCAATATATAACCATTCTCATCAATCAGGCCGTCTTGGCCGTGGGTGGTGAAAGGATCTAGTGCGACGTCAGTAATAACGCCCAAGTCTGGGAAACGCTTTTTTAGCGCGCCCACAACACGTGGGATGAGACCCTCTGGATTGTGAGCTTCTTCGCCACCTGGCGTTTTGAGCGAGGGTTCAATCACCGGAAACAGTGCAATTGCCGGGATGCCTAGAGCCACCATTTCTTCGGCAACCGGCATTAGCAAATCGAGCGATACCCGCTCAATACCCGGCATTGATGTAATGGACTGCCGCTGATTTTTACCGTCAAGAATAAACACCGGATAAATGAAATCTGCCGACGAGAGTGAAGACTCGCGAACCATGTCGCGTAAAAAAACGGTGCGCCGCAAACGACGCATCCGGCGTTCTGGAAATTGACCAAAATTCATTATTAAGCTCGGGGAGTTGAAAAGTTTTTGATGCTGAAATATAGAAGCTGAAGGAACAAATAAATTGCGCTTATACACACCAACAAATATTACACACAGTTGCAATGTGCTCACTAAATCGCGGTGTAAGAATAAAAAGAGTTGAACTTTTGCATCGTGTCCCTATCTCATTCAATGAGGGGCTTGCTCCTCCCCGCTTCTCCTCCCTGAGCGGGGCCTTAATCTTTATTAAGGCTTTATGCAGGGCTCGGGTTACCCTTTTTCCCGAGCCCTCTTTTCTTTTTAATTCGATAAAATCATCTAGCTTGATTCGGCAGCGAACAGTTTTCCGATTGCCACTTCGGCTTCAGGCACGCCTGTCCTTTTCAAACTTGAAAAAAGTTGAACAGTTGCATTGTATTGACCTTCAATAAGCTGCTGCTTCACTTCGCGCAGTGTTTTGGCCTGCTCATTCCGCGTTAATTTGTCGGATTTGGTCAGCAACACATGCACCGGTTTATTGGTGGGACGGTACCAATCCAACAATTCGGTATCAAGATCGCGCATGGGATGTCGAGAATCCATAATAATTACTAAACCTTTGAGCGCTTTGCGCGTCGAGACGTAAGCGGCTAATAGATCAGTCCAATGTGCTTTAACCGCTGGTGGCACTTTGGCGTACCCATAGCCCGGCAAATCCACCAAAGTACGGCCCTGCGTAATGGTAAAAAAATTGATCAGCTGGGTGCGGCCCGGTGTTTTGGATACAAATGCCAAGCGTTTGTGGTTGGCCAGTGTATTGATTGCACTGGACTTGCCGGAATTGGAGCGGCCAACAAATGCGACTTCAATACCGAGATCAAGCGGTAGTTGCTCTAAATCATGCGCGGAAGCGACATATGTTGCACCATCGAATATGCCCACGGTTTCCTCTTCTGCCTCGATAGGCTAAAATTCAACTTTTACTGGTAAAACAAACAAAGGTTAGTGATGAAAAAGATTTTGGCGACAATCGTTTTGGGAACAGGAGCTTTTTTTGCGAGCGCCACAGGTTCAATTGCAATTGAACCTGCGCCCGCAGCGGCCGCAGAGCCCACAAAAGCCGAGGTAATGGCACGTGGTCAACAAATCGTGGGTGCAGTTTGCGTTGCGTGTCACGGATTAGACGGAATGAGCCCGATTCCCAACAATCCAAATATAGCCGGAATGCCCCCGCAGTATATCGCGGAGCAACTTCTTCACTTTAAAGAAGGCAAACGCAAAAATGCAATCATGGCTGGGATGGCTGCAGGTTTGTCCGCTACTGACATGAAGGCCTTAGGTGAATACTATTTTGCGCAACGGCCAAAATACAACGCCGTGGCGCGGGATAAAGCATTGGCCGAAAAAGGGCAAAAAATTTATCGCGCAGGTATTGCTGAGGCTAAGGTTCCTGCATGCGCGGGTTGTCACGGTGGTGCAGGTGCTGGCATCCCCGCCAAATACCCACGTTTGGCAGGGCAATGGCCTGAATACAGCCTTGCACAGCTAAAGGCGTATGCATCTGGTGAGCGTCAGCACCCAATTATGGCTACTATCACGTCGAGAATGCGGGATAACGATATTCTGGCTGTTTCTGAATATCTTGCAGGCATGCGCGCCCAATAATATTAAGCAACGATATTTTGTAGATTGGCTTCCTGTAAGGACGACAATGCCCACAAAAAACGCCGCGCCAAAAATTTGGGCGCGGCTTTTTTGTGGGCATTGCCTAATGACGATTTAGTCTGAGCTTAAAAAGCTTATGCGCGTATCAATCCTGCTTCAAAAAAGCGGGCTTGATTTCGGCCTCCGTGCTTTGCGGCGTAGAGTGCTAGGTCAGCTCGTTGCATCAATATTTCGCGCTCTAGCCCGTCTTTTGGGAAAACACTAATACCAATACTGGTGGTTACGCTAGCTGTTTTTTCTGACAACGGATATGGCACGGCAATAGCATCAATCAACTTAAGTGCGATTCGTCGCGCAGTTTCCTCATCTGAAACCTGCGGAATCACCACCAAAAACTCGTCGCCGCCCAAACGTGCAAGATAATCAGACTCACGCAATGCAAGGATCATGCGCGTAGCAGCCTGTCTGAGCAGTTCATCACCGGCATCATGTCCAAACTTATCATTCACCGCTTTGAAGCCATCAAGGTCAAGCAGCAGCAAAGCAAAACCGCCGAGCGCGGCAGTTGCATCGTCGTGAAGCCGAGCCTCAATAAATTCTGTGACGGCCAAGCGGTTAAAGACGCCCGTTAGCGCATCGTGAGTCGCTTGATGCTTCATTGCTGCCTGAGCATGGCGCTGCTCCCGGTTTAGGCGCTTCAAGGTGCCAAACAAATAAATCAAAATAAGTGCTGCCGACAATATCAAAATAAAGATCAAACGGCGCGCCTTCTCGCCAAGTTTCACCTGTTCGGCTTCAATTTGATCAAGATTTTTACGAACCGCCACCAACATACGGTAAGTAAGATTATGCAACCGATTAAATTCAGGCTCGTCAGCGCGCGCGCGGATTTGTGTCTGGGCGGCTATGAAACCTGACTTTCGCCGAATTTCAACCAGCTCCTTTTCCTGCTCAATCAGAGCCAGCACGGCCTCCTTAAGTTCGCCGAAATTCTGCACCAATACAGGGTTGGCATCTTGATTTGCATCCAAGTACTTGAGCTCGGCCTCGGCCTCGACCACACCCGCATGATAACGAGTGAGATTTTGTTCATCTCCGGTAATGGCAAAATTCTGTTGGCCAACGTTTATGGCGAGCGACTGAAAACGAATCGCCTCAAGTCTGGAAACCAGCCTTTGAGTGCGAAGCGCATGCTCATTTTCAGCAATCAGGTTTTCGCTGGATACGGTTGCCACCAACGAAATAGCGCCAATAGCGACGACCGCGAAGATCAGAGCCGCAAGCGCTACATT
>JBBRFJ010000129.1:0-7457 GCA_038224475.1 Burkholderiales bacterium | reverse complement strand
ACGCCCTGTAGCGGCGCAACCGCGTTTTCAATCTTGCGCGCGACTTCGGTTTCGAGCTGCGCCGGCGCGGCACCGGGCAGGCTGGCACTCACGGTGATGACGGGCAGCTCAATATCCGGAAAATCCTGTACGCCGGTCATTTTGAAACTCGCCACACCGGCGAACGTAAGCAGCATAAAAAATACGATGGATGCAATCGGATTTTTGATCGACCAGGAAGAAAAATTGAACGAGGTATTTTCAGTAGCCATGATCAAACTCCTTATTGGGCGGGCTTGGTGGCGGCATTTGCTGCCGAAACCCGCGCAGATGCTGGTGTTTTGTCTTGACTCGATGTTGCGGGGCCGGCAGGGGTTGCAGCGGAATTTGCGACGGCAATCCCGACTAAATCGCCATCATTTAGGAATCCAGCACCTGCACCAACGATCACTTGATCGGCTTTTAAACCCTCCGTAATCTCGACCCGCTCGCCGGCGCGTCGGCCGGTGACGACCTTGATTTGTGCGACGCGGCTTTGCGCGCTAGTTTTTTCATCAGCCGATTGCTTGACCACAAACACATAGCTGAAGCCATCGCGAACCACCACCGCTTGCTGAGGCACCGTGAGCGCGCTTGACTGGCCCAGGTCAAACTCGCCCTTGGCAAACATACCCGCCCGCGCGTCGTCTGTTTTTGGCAAATCGACGTAGACAATTGTGTTTCGTGTTTGCACATCGATGGTGGGTGCGAGCATCCGCACTTTGCCTGCAACAACTTTGCCGCCAGGTGTCGTCAGTGCCACGCTTTGGCCGACGCGTACTTTATCGAGTTCGGCAGAGGTCACTTCTGCTCGCCATTCGAGGCGGTTATTGCGGATCAGTCTGAACAGTTCTTGGCCCGACTGTACGACCGCGCCGACGGTCGCGGCTCGTGCCGACACCACGCCGGAATCAGGAGCCAAGACGCGGGTATTTTTGAGTTTGATTTGGGCACTGTTAGCGACCGCGCGTGCCGCGGTGGCGCGGGCTTCGGCGGTTTTAGCGGCGGTGAGATATTGATTAATCTGCTGCGCACTCAAGGCACCTGATGCTTCAAGGGTGCGCGCACGCTCGGCATTCGCCTGTGCTTCGGCGGCGGATGCTTCTGCTTCCGCGACGCTGGCGCGCTGCTGCGCCAATTCGGCTTCTACGGTTTCGGGCGCAAAGGTTGCCAGCTCTTGTCCGCGTATAACCTGATCGCCAACATTGACACGTACCGCGTTCAATCGCATGCCGTTCACTTCCGCGCCGACGATGGTTTCCTGCCACGCAGCAACGCTGCCATTGGCGGTGAGTTTGATACCGAGCTCGCTCATTTGTGGCTTCACGGTGTTGACGGTGAGTGCAGGTTTGCCGACCGCGACTGTTTTCTTGTCACCTTTGCCGGTGAACATATACGCGCCGACCGCGACTCCGGCAATAAGAACAATCGCGATAGCAGCGACGACCGGCTTCGTCAATCTCTTTTGTGTTGGCGTTTTCATGTTTGTTTTCATGTTGGAAACCCTATTTCGAAATTTGTTGTGTTGCCTGCCCAGCGACTTTTTCAAATCTCGCGGTGGTGGACTCATTCCACCCGCCGCCGATGGCGCGATAGAGTGAAATCCATGCCGTTATTCGTTCACGCTCGACCCCCACAGCAACGCCCTGCGACGCCACGACCAGACGCCGCGCATCTTCTAATTCAACCAAACTTCCCGCGCCTGCTCTAACCCTCGCGTCGGCCGCCGCAAGATAAGCTTCATAACCTTTGAGCGCCGCGATCGCATCGGCGTCGCGCTCAATGGCGCTATTGATTCTTACCAGCGCTTCTTCGACTTCGCGCACCGCACGCTGGGTTAACGCCCGGTAATTTGCCAGTGCTTCGGCGTACCGCGCTTGGGCAGAATCGGCGTTGGCCGCGCGTTTTCCCGCGTCAAAAATTGGCAGTGTTAGCTGCGGGCCATAGGACCAAGTTGGTCCTTTGCTATCGCCGCCGCCAAAATTAGCCGCCGAGTAGCCGATGGAGCCGCTCAATGAAATACGCGGATAACGGTCGGCTTCGGCAACGCCGATATCGGCGGATGCCGCCGCCAATTCTCGCTCTGACGCCGCCACATCCGGCCGCTGCGAAAGCGCAGACGCGGGCACGCTGTTGATGTTGAGTGTGGCGACCTTCGGCAATGTGGCGGTGGTGGCTTTTAGTTTTTCACGCAATGCGGGCTCTGGCATGACACTCAATACAGCCAACGATTTAATTTCAATATCGCAATCAGCCCGCTGTGACGTTAGCCGGGCCGCAGCTTCAGCAGCGCTGGCACGGGTGAGTGCGGCATCGGCGGGAGCGGCAAACCCAGCTTGGGTTTTCAGGTCGGTAAGGCGTGCTGTTTCAGATCGCGATGCCGCATCACGCACATAGCCGCTTACCAAAATCTCGCAGGCGCGCAGATTTGCGTACGAGGTGGCGACTTCTGCCGCAACTGAAACGCGTGCGTCGTGCCAGTTGAACACGCTCGCATCGGCGCGCGCGGCGGCGGCCTCGCGTCCGCGGCGGTTGCCGCCAAATAGATCGAGTTCCCATGCGGCGTCGACGGACGCCGCGCGATTTCGGTTGATGCTGGTGGCGTAGGATGATGCACCTTGGCTTCCTCCATTGCTGCTGGATTGGCCATTAGGTTCAGCACCTGGCTGAAACCCGCCACCGGAATTCGCGCGGCTCCGGCTGGCGTTCGCGTTGCCGGTGAGGCTGGGAAATAATGGCGATTGCGCTGCCGTAAACGCCGCCCTCGCCTGCGAGATGCGCGCGGCAGAAATGGCAATCGTCGAGTTCTCGCGCTCGGCGTGGTCGAGCAGTTCGAGCAGCACCGGATCCTCCCAGCGTGCCCACCAGCTGTGGAGCGAGAGCACATTGCCCTGATGCGGTAGCGGCGCGACCCAAGCTTGGGGAAGCGGCAAAGCAGGGCGGGTATAGCTCGGCCCCACCGCACAGCCGGTAATGCTGGTCGCCAACATGCCAAGACCGAAAAATTGACCGAGAGACCGGCGAGGAAGCAGCGAAAATAGCGCCCTGTTTTTCATCGGGATGACTTTCTTGGATTGACCTTTTTTACCACGCCAGATTTTGCGGTCGGGATCTGGGTTTTGGATTTTGTGCGGAGCGCGCTCGTTTTG
Organism: Burkholderiales bacterium; assembly: GCA_038224475.1. Classification (GTDB taxonomy): domain Bacteria; phylum Pseudomonadota; class Gammaproteobacteria; order Burkholderiales; family Usitatibacteraceae; genus UKL13-2. The sequence continues at coordinate 4,290 of JBBRFJ010000129.1, read as the reverse complement.
ATTGGACTGGCGGACGCCACCAAAACATCAAACGCGCGAAAGGCGACGCGGCGCGCGCGTGATAGCGATTCATCAGAGGATTCGCCCAGGTCAAGTATCAACGAGCCCACCAGCGTCGCGTGAAAAACCTCGAGGTCAGATTCATGGATGACCAGCCCAAGTTTTTGAAAGCTTTGAAGAAAGCGCGCGTGGTTTGCGTCCTCAAAAGTCTTCAGCCACGGCTTGATGCTTTCGTCCTCGTCGGATGCCACCGTGAGTGCGCACATCAGCCTTGCGAAGCGCCGATCATCAATATCTGGCGCGATAAATTCCCGCATGGTTTCAATGGTAAGCATGCCGGCATCGATCGCTTCGGCCATGACGTCGATCCAGGTGTTGCAGCCAAACGCGGCGGTTTCGCGCAGCAGATGGTTGCGGGTCGGAAAGTAATAGGTCACGTGGCTTTGTCGCAGCCCCGCGTGCTCGGCCACGCGCGTTTGCGTGAGTGCGGCAAAGCCGTCGTCATTCAGGATTTCGACCGCCGCGAACAGAATGCGTTCGCGTGCGCTGCTGGCGCTGGTGGGCTTTGGTCGCGTCGCCAGAATGTCTGAAAACGAAATCGGCACGGCGGATGGCGCTGGCAATTTAGCGGGCGCGGTTGCGCCAGTTTCGCTAAAGCGCGCGGGCAATTTTGTTGGTGATGGTTTCGCAGGGGCGACAGATTTGGGAACCGCCGCATTTTTTACAGGCTTGGTTGGTGTGGGCTTGATCGTCATTTGGTAATAATACCAAGATTTTGGTTAAATTACCAAACTCTCGTTTAAGCGAGCAGATTAAAGCACCGCGATGAGAGTTGTTTAGGGGGTTTGTCGTTTTTATACGCTGGCAACAAATCCTGATTCGGCGGGAACAGTGCGAATTAGCGCTATGATTTTGCGCTTATCGTTCTGTCGTTTGTCTCAACCTCCCGCCGAATTTATGTCCGCCGACTTTCATCAAGTTCATCCACGCGTCACGGTTATCGAGCGTGGCTGGCTCAATTGCAATCAAATTGTACTGAGGTCGCTCAGTGAGAACGTCCTGATTGATAGCGGCTACGGGCGGCACGCGCAGGCGACTGCCGCGTATGTCGGGGAAGCACTGCAGGGTGAAACCTTGCATCGGCTTATTAACACTCACTGCCACAGCGATCATATGGGTGGCAATCGTGCGCTGCGTGAAAAATACGCATGCCGTATCACCATTCCGGCGGGCGAAATCGAGCACGTGGTGCCGTGGACGGCACAAAGTTGTTGGTCAACGCAGATGGATCAATACGCGGAAGAATTTCAGTTTGACGATTCAATATCAGCCGGCGACACGTTCGCGGCGGGTGATTTGGTCTGGCGGGCGATCAATGCGCCGGGCCACGACATGGGCGCGTTGATGTTCTGGTGCGAATCCGAGCGCACACTTATTACCGGCGATGCGCTATGGCAACGCGGCATGGGATTCGTGTGGCCCTCCGCCATTGGTGATGCGCCGGGCTCTAATATCCGCGCCGCGTTTGATACATTTGATGTGATCGAGAAATTGCAACCGACAACGATCATTCCAGGCCACGGCGCGCCGTTTCAAGGGCTAGAAGAGTCACTTAAATTCAACCGCTCCAAACTGGCGGCCCTCGCAGCCGATCCGATTAAGGCCGCGCGTAACGTCGCGAAATCGCTATTCGTATTTTCACTGCTCGATAAAAAGAGCATGGCGATCACGGATCTGGAAAGCTACATTGCAAGCGTGCCGGTTTATCAGCAACTTGACGAAGCGTTTTTGCGGATGGGATCCACTTCAATCGCAACGATGCTGCAAACAGATTTACTCGCGGCGGGGGCGGTGTCGGTTCGTGATGGTCGATTGAGTGCGACGATGCGGGTTTGAAAACGTGCATGTTAAAGCCGGTACGATACTGATAAAAATTGCGGGCTTTTAAAAAATAAAAACCCCAGCATCTACGTTCCTTTCAAGCCATTTATGCTCGTAAAAGCCCGCCGATGCTGGGGTTTTATATAAAAATCTACGCCGCCGACCAAGGCACAAATGCCTCGGCTAATTCGCTGCAATCAAATTAACTTGAAAATAAGCGGCGGTGGTTTAGGTGGTTGCTTCGGTTTTTTTGGCTCTTTGCCGCGTTTATCACGGTTACCCATGGCGATCTCCTTGGAAATGAACGGATGTGGTTCAGGACATCCGCTGCGGGCGCGCTGCAAACGATTTTGCGGCGCAGAAACTACAATGACGAGTATAGCGGTGAACGGTGGCGTCGACCCGCCCGCCAACAATTTACGGCGCAGATTTAAGATCCATTGCCGTGCCATCAACTGCCACACAAACCTTCGAGAATTTATACCTTCGGCCCGGCTGCTTTACTCCCGCCAAATCGAAAGCTGGATGCCACGACATTGCCGAATGCGGCGTCCTCGTGATAGACGCAGATGCCGTCCTCATTTTCCGCCGCACCGACGCCGACCATGAGTGGAATCAAATGTTCTTCACGCGGATGGGCATGGCGGGCGGAGGGCGCTTTAGCCCACTCGATGAGCTGAATACTGCGCTCCACAGGCGACATATCGATCAACGTATTTTGCAGCCATTGATCGAAAGCGGCCGATGGCGCATGGCCCGCCGGGCCTAACGCGCGCAGGTTGTGATAACTGAGGCCGCTGCCGACAATCAAAATGCCGTCGTCACGAAGTGGCGAAAGTGCGCGGCCCAGCGCCAAATGTTCGGTCGGATCGAGTCCCGCTCGTAGCGACAGTTGTACGATGGGCACGTCAGCTGCGGGGTACATTACGACTAGGGGACAGAATGTACCGTGATCAAAACCGCGCTCGGCATCGAGCGTTGCCGGCATTCCCGCGGCCTCAATCAAGGCTTTTGTGCGCAGCGCCAGCGCGGTCGATCCAGGCGCGGGGTAGACGACTTGATAAGTGTGTTCAGGGAAGCCGCCATAGTCGTAGAGCATGGGCGGCGCGGGGTTTGACATGACCGTGAACGCGGGCTCTTCCCAATGGGCGGAGATGACCAAAATGGCTTTTGGCGTGACGCCCAGTTGCCGCGGAATATCCTGCAATGACGCGTCCAACGCGTGCATCGCGCGACGCATGTCCGGCACGTAGGGCCAAGGCCCGCCGCCATGAGAAATGAAGTAAGTGGGCAGTCGATTTGAGGTCATAGTAGGCTTCGATTCGGCGTGCGGCTAGATCCGGCTTGGACGGCTTTCGATCATGCGCTCTGTGTTTGCACGTCAAATAGCTTGGCGCAGTCCGAGCAAAATCAAGCGAAAAAAAGCGCGCCCTGCAAACAAGGCGCGCTTTTGATCGGCGTTGTTGACTACCAGCCGATGTCTTTCAGAAGCGGTAGCGTGAGGTCTTTAGGAGCCCGCAACGCCGTGCTCTCGTCACCGTTGGAAATCGGCTCCATCAACAGGTTCGGCGTTGCCGCGATATCCCAATGCGACACGCTGGAACCTCGCTGAACCACGGTGGGCGCATAAAGCAACGGGCGACGCAGCAGGTCCATTCCACCGGGGCGCTTGGTCTCGAAAATTGAGGCATAGCGGGTCCCGCTTTGGCGGAGGCGAACGCCGTCCTGTTGGCTGATTAAGGTTGAGGCGAGCGTAATACCCGCGGTCGGATCGTCTACCCCGAACGCCGGGCGGCCTGCGAATGAAGGGCTGTTGTTAATGAAAATAACCGCCGAGGCACCAGCTGCTTGAGCGTATTTTGCCTTGTCGGTGAACGCACAGCCGCCGCGATTAATCACTGCGACACGACCCTTCACGCTTGCGGCCTGATCAGGCGTCAAGGCCGCGCAAGCGGCACCCGGCGCACGTGTGTCATCGAGAAAACCTAGCGCGCCGGAAATGCCGCGTCGGCCTTCCTTGGCACCAAAATTTGCCGTGCCACCCGGCAAGAATTCAATGCCGTTTTTGTCGAGCAAAAACACATCCAGGGTGTCGACATTGGTCAGCGTTTGCTGTGCGCCGATAAAGCTCTGGAAACCGGTCCATGCCAGAAATTGGTTATCAATCGCGGACGCTTTTCGTTCAGCATCGCTCATATTGACCCAACGTTTTTCAGTTTTACCATCGACCATGTAGTGTTCCCAAATGCTCGGGCGCCCGTCAAAAAGCTCGCCTGTCGATTCATCGGCGAAGCTCAAGAACCCCAGCCCATGGCCGTATTCGTGCAGTATCGTTTTGACGTAGTCGATACTGTTTTCATTGGGTGCTTTGTCGTCCAGACCGTAGTACCAGCTGAGTCCGGTCAGACA
>JBBRFJ010000128.1:0-7530 GCA_038224475.1 Burkholderiales bacterium | reverse complement strand
CCTGATCGGTGCCGACCCCAACTGGAGCGTCAGTCACACCGCCGACTTCAACGGCGATGGCAAAGCTGACCTGCTATGGCGCAACACCAACGGCGCGGTCACCATGTGGCTCATGAACGGTACCGCCGTCAGCTCCGCCGCCGGCCTGATCGGTGCCGACCCCGGCTGGAGCGTCAGCCACACCGCCGACTTTAACGGTGACGGCAGAGCTGACCTGTTGTGGCGCAACACCAATGGTGCCGTCACCATGTGGACCATGAATGGCACCGCCAAGATCGCCACGGCGGGTATCTTGGGAGCCGACCCCAACTGGCGGGTGGTACAGACTCTGGACCTGAATGGCGACAACAAAGCAGATCTTATCTGGCGCAACCTAGACGGCAGCATCACTACATGGCTGATGAATGGGACGGCCACTTCGTCCGCAGCGGGGATTCTAGGTGGTGGCAGCGCTTGGCAGGCGGTACTCAATACCGGTAACCCGGCACCGGTCATTACCACCAACAAGCTACCGACCGTGAGTTTGAATACGCCGAGCAGCGGCGCAAATTTTGTGATGGGGACTGCGGTATCAATAACGGTATCAGCGACTGATGCCGATGGCGTGGTTAGAAAAGTGGAATTCTTCGACGGTACGACGAGTCTCGGTGAAAGCACGACTCCGCCATTTACATTCAATTGGCTCCCGACCAGTGAAGGCACAAGAACGATTACTGCGAAGGCGACTGATAACGGCAATGCGGTAGCGTCGAGCGCGGGTTCATCCGTCACGATTACTGTGTCACCAACGATCAATGCATCTCGTTTGCTGGCGCAGGCAACTTTCGGTTCGCCGCGCGAAGAAATTGATCGGGTGGCAATGCTTGGCGCAGCGGCGTATTTGGAGGAGCAATTCAGCGTCCCGCAAACGTCGCACCTCACGACGGTTCGCAACAATCCGCTTTACCCTACGCAGCCCTATGCGGTGATGATGCCGTCAATCTGGAAACAGTACTTTGAGGCCAATGACCAGCTACGGCAGCGGGTCGCGTTTGCGCTGTCGCAGATTTTGGTTGTCTCGCAGCAGAACAACACGATCGGCGATGCCGCTTGCGGCACAGCATATTATCTTGACACTTTAGGCAGGAATGCATTTGGCAATTTCAGGACATTGCTTAAAGAAGTGACATTGACGCCTGCCATGGGTCAGTATCTCGACATGAAACAGAGCGCTAAAACAGAGACAGTCAACGGCGTGGTATTTTCGACGCCAAGTGAAAACTTTGCGCGCGAGTTGATGCAGCTATTCTCAATCGGCACCGTTATGCTGAATAACGACGGTTCACCCCAATTTAGCAACGGCAAGACGATCGACACCTATTCCGAGGAAACCGCACGGGAAGTGGCTCGTGCGTTGACCGGTTGGAGTTTTGCACGATCAGCTGCAGATCAAGCGCTGTCTTATCGTTGGCTTTACCCGGATGTGCCGTACCCAAACGCAACGAATGGAGGGACGACATCGTGTACAGCATGGTCTTCACCCATGACGCCGTGGGTTGGGGCTTATAAGTCAGCCGACGACAAGCGGACGATACCGGTGGGGCCGCACGACGCGGGTGCCAAGGCCCTGCTGACCTATCCAGGATCAGCTAATTTCAAGCAGAATTTGCCTGCGGGTCAGACCGCTGAGAAAGATCTTGAAGATGTCATCGACAACATTTTCAATCACCCCAACGTCGGTCCGTTCATTGCTGACTTACTTATTCAACGTTTGGTGACCAGCAATCCCAGCGGCGCTTATGTGTCGCGAGTGGCAACTGTTTTTAATAACAACGGTGCGGGCGTGCGGGGTGATATGAAAGCAGTAATTCGTGCGATCCTGCTCGACGCAGAAGCGCGCACATCACCTGGCAGCCTGCCCGCTTCATTCGGCAAGCTGCGTGAACCCGTGATCCGCTTTACACATTTGCATCGAGCCTTCAACGCCAAAATGGTGAATGGCGACTATGCGAGCGTTTATGATTTGGGAAGTTCAGATTCACTGGGCCAAAGCCCGCTCCGCGCGCCGAGCGTATTTAATTTCTATTCGCCAGAGTTCGCCCCAACAGGGCCCATCTCGCAGGCGGGTTTGGTGGGGCCTGAATTCGGCATCACTAATAGCGCCACTGTTTCCGGCTTTATGGACTTCAGCAAGTACGGCATCATCAACGGTTTTGGCCAGTATGAGACGGATAAAACCAAATGGATTCAGCCGAACTACGATTTCTACATTGCGCTGGCACCAAATCCACCGGTGATGGTTGATCAACTCAATTCGTTGTTACTGGCGGGACAAATGAGCTCGCAATTACGTGCACAGCTAATAGATGTCGCGACCAAGTTAACCGACAGCAACATTGCCACCCAGAACGCAGAGCGCTTCAAAACTGTGCTCTGGTTGATCCTCAATTCGCCTGAATACTCCATTCAAAAATAAGGAACGCGACATGAAAAACTTTGATCTTCATCTTGATCGTCGCGCGTTTGTAAAAGCCATGAGCGCTGCGGCGGCGACTCCTATGATGGGCGGCTTAATGCAGGCGGCCTATGCAGCAGGCCCGTTCACTGACTATAAAGCGACGATTTGCTTGTTCTTGTTTGGCGGCAACGACAGCCAGAATATGGTTATTCCGCTGGGCTCCGAATATGCGGCGTACGCAGCGGGGCGTGGAAATTTAGCCATTCCTCAGGCCAATGCACTCACTTTAAATGCGGGAGTATCCGGTCGCTCGTTTGGCCTACATCCTTCGATGGTCGGGCTGCAAGGGATTTTTAATACCGACAAAAAATTAGCTGTTATTTCTAATGTCGGCGTTTTGACCAACCCGACCACGCTGGCCACCTACAACGCTAAATCAAATCTCCCGCCGCAACTATTCTCGCACTCTGACATGCAAAGCCATTGGCAGACGGGGCAAGCTGATGCGCCGGCGATATCGGGCTGGGGTGGTCGCATGGCCGATTTGATTGAGTCGGCAAACGGTAACAGCCAAGTGTCGGTATCAATCAGCACCGCGGGTCAGAACTTGTTTCAAAAAGGTAATCGCGTGGTCGCATATGCCGTATCGCCATGGGGCGGGCCCAGGAGCACTATCGTCAAAAGACTGCGTTCCTACCGCGACTGGGATAATGGCAATGCGTCCCGCCCTAATCCGCAAGGCGCGTTTGAAAATCAGCTCACGATTGCGCGTACGAATGTGCTTGAAGACCAGTGGGGCGATATTGCCACTCGCGCACTTAATACCGGCAACTTTACGAACGGCGTACTTTATAACTTGGACGCAGCGGGAAATCCGATTAAGGACACAGCGGGAAATGTATCGGAAAAATTCGCAATTACGCCTGCACCGCCGACCACATATGTTGCGTCGAATGGAACCACGCAGCCCAACCGGCTCGCCGGTCAACTCCGATCAGTCGCGAACATGATTGCGGCGCGAGATAGCTTGGGTGTAAAGCGCCAAATGTTTTTTATATCACTGGGCGGTTTTGACAATCACGGCGATCAATTCAAAGATTCCAATAATGCCACCACGCCTATCCTGAGTGGATTGCATGCTGACTTGTTCAAACAAATGGACGATGCGTTGACGTGGTTTTATAACTGGACAAAAACGCAGAACATTTCAAGCAACGTGACCACCTTCACCATGTCCGATTTTGGAAGAACGCTTTCTTCCAATGGCTTGGGCAGCGACCACGGATGGGGCGGGCATCACTTTGTACTTGGCGGTGCGGTTACTGGCGGCACTATTTATGGCGCAAGTGCCTCGCAGGTGTTTCCTGACATCGCGCTTAAATCCGCTTATGACGTCGGCCAGGGCCGCTTGCTGCCGTGGACGTCCGTTGATGAGTATGGTGCGACAATCGCCAAATGGATGGGGTCAAGCACGAGCGAGTTGGCGGGTATTTTCCCGAACCTGAGTCGATTTACGTCGCGCCCAACTGGCATGTCATTTTTGGTTTAACCCTAAATTGATGGTAAAAAAGCCCATTTCATAGGGGCTTTTTTATTTTTAGACTTGGCGCTCAAGCCAATTTAGGTTTCATCCCGCAACGATAACTCGCGCCATTTCATTATGATGGTTTTGGCATCTTCCCAGAATGCCTGACTGCGTTCAACGCCCACGGAAAGCGCAAGCTTGTTGGTTACAATTCTGGCCACGATAGCGAGGTCGCGTAAAGTCTTTGCGTCGAGCAGCTCGGCACCCAGCGCATCAATATCTGGCGAAGGTAAACCCTCCAACCTAAGCATGAGCTGCATTTTCGCCGCGACCAAGGGATGTAGGTCCTGGGGTTTTTCTTTGTTCCGGGCGTAAGGTGTGGTTGCTTCGCCGACGCGCAAGTCCCTTCCGTGTCCCGCTGGCGGAATGACTTCCGCCAAGCCCAGCCTCACCAGTTCTTCAACTTGTTGCTCAAGCAGCTTGGCGAGGCTGCCTGCGCGGTCCAGCAGGTCTCCGAGCGTAGCGCTTCCATCAATGATGAAAAGCACCGCGCGAAGTTTGGGTGCTACCGAGGCCGTGTGATCGCGCATCGCAGCGGAGCCCGCGGGGGTGCGTTGAAGAATGCTATCGTTACTAAGAAAACTATTGGACATGATTCGTCTAGTTCACGAACAGGTGCTGGTGGAGGTGCTCAAAGCAGGGCCAATCGATGCACCGATGTCAGGGAAATAATGCCATGAAAAATATACTAAGCGGCATGGCGAAAGTGTGAACATTCATCGCTTACCGCTTGACCTGGGCCAATACCGTGCTGGTCCAGGCCAGACGTTCAATGAGGGTGCGCAGAAATTGCCGGTTAAAGCGCAGCTGACAACCATCTGATAGCTGCAAAAGCTGTTCGTCCTGTATTTTTAAAAGCTGCACTTCTGATACGGCAATGATCGATGCCGAGCGCTTACTGCTGCCGCCGGACAGATAGGCCATCTCGCCGAAGCAGTCACCTTCTTTCAGTACGTTTAATAATTTGTCATCTTTCATCACCTTGACCTGACCCGATACGATGATAAAAAAAGCATGGCCAACATCTCCTTCCAGCAGCAGACTTTGCTCGCGAGATTGATGCTCCCACATCGCGCCGCGCAAAACTTCCCAAAGCTCCGCGTCGCGAAAATCACGAAAAAACTCCAGCTTGCGCAGGGCATTAAATTTTTCTGCCGAGGAAATTTCGAAAGAGTACTTCTCTAGCTGCGGGAAGGTTTCTGCCAGCGCCCGGGCCATTGCATACCAGCCGGGATAGCGTTTTGCCGTATCTTTGTGCATCGCGGTTTCGACAATCTGGATGAGCTTCTGAGGCAGATCCGGGCGAATTGTGCCCAGCGGGGTAGGTGCCTCGTTCAAAATTTTGTTAATCATTGCAACCGAGCTCGATGCCTGGTAGGGCAAACGGCCTGCCAACAATTCATACATCACCACGCCCAGCGAGTAGATGTCCGTCTGCGCCGATGGCGACTCTTCGTTGATTTGCTCGGGTGCCATGTAGGCTGGCGAGCCGACGAATCCGTCTATTTGGGTATGCGTGGAGTGCGAAATCTGCGCCGTGCCGAAGTCAGAAATTTTAATGTCATCCCGATCCGACAGCAGAATATTTGCCGATTTGATATCGCGATGAATCACGCCGTTTTGAAACGCGTAATCCATCGCCCGGCAGGCCTTGAAAATAATCAGTACCGCCTGTCGAACCGGCAGCAGGTTGGTTTCACTGCAGAACTTTTTGAGCGAACCTCCACTCACATATTCCATGATAATGTAACGCGATTCTCCTTCAACCACGGCGTCGAACACACCGACGATATTGGGATGCGAAAGCTTGCCGACCAGTGCCGCCTCATTCAAGAAAAGTTTTTCAAAGCGACGTGCTTCTTCCGGCCCGGCACTTTCGTCCTTTACTTGAACTTTGATCGCGATCTTGCGGTTGTTAAAGGTATCATCTGCGAGATAAACAACAGCGGTGGCGCCGCGCCCCAGCTCAGCCAGCGTCTCGTATTTTCCAATTTTTTGCGGTCGCGCAATGGAGCTTGGTGAAGTTTGCGAGGTTTGTGTCATGAAAAGATGGTGAAGGTATCGCTAGATGAATGCCGCATGAACTACAAAATGTGAACTAGTTCACACATTCTAGCGCGAAAATTTAACTGTACCAACCTCTGATGAGCTTCTCTCTAAATCGGCCGTCTGTTGTGATCTAGGCCAGCAAACGCTGGGCAACTTCAGCGAAACCATGGGACGAAATATCATCGATTTTAAGCGGCGTGGCCGTTTGTGCGCCCTGATAGTTACTAAACATGGAACGCGAGTACGCGGGATCATAGTGATGCTCAAGCATGGACGCGACGAAATCATCCCATGCGCTGTTGGTCGCCAACGTTTTCCACTCCACAATGCGCTCCGCAGGGTGGAGCGATTTGATGCAATCCAGTTTAAAAAATAATAAATCGCGGTTGGCGATCAGGTGTGCATATTCTTCCCGAAGCAATTTTGCTCGTAGCGGGGCCGGTGTAAGGGCCTCGAAACAGATGCCCTCATGCATCTTGCTGATCAATATTTCGGGCACGCGCAACAGCCCTACTTTGCGGCTTTCGGCTTCGACATAAACGGGAAGCCTGCAATCGAATTTAGACAAATCCAGCCAGATGCGGCTATCAAACATCTTTTGCGAGGGTTGCGCTTCATCAGGCAAATCACCGAGCACCGAGCCTTTGTGCGCAGCGAGCCGTTCGAGATCCAGCACCTGCGCGCCCTTGGCGGCAAGAGCATCAAGCAATCGGCTTTTACCTGAGCCCGTTCGGCCGCAAATAACCCTGTAGGTGAATTGGAGTGGGAGCGTTTCCAAATCCGCTCGCAGTTGCGCGCGCCATGCCTTGTAACCACCCTCGAGCTGCGCTGCGTTCCAACCAATGGCCCGTAAAATATGTGTCATGGCAGCAGATCGCATACCGCCGCGCCAGCAGTAAATCAACGGCTTCCAGCCCTTGCGTTTATCCGCAAATTGCGTATCGATATGGCTCGCGATATTGCGGGCCACGAGACCGGCACCGAGCTTTTTGGCGTCGAATGCGGACGTTTGTTTGTACAGCGTACCAACTTCTATTCGCTGCTCATTGTCCAGTACCGGGCAATTGATGGCACCTGGCAAATGGTCCTCTGCAAACTCAGCAGGACTGCGCGTGTCGATGACATCATCAAATTTTTGTAGCGACTCGTAGCTAAGCGGCAGGGTTTGAACGCCGATGCGGGGGCTCTTTGTTTTTTCGGGGGAAGCTGGATTTTCGGCGATGGCGTCGTTCATTTTTGTTTGGACGTTGCGGTGAGGCTGGTCGTTTTCATTTCTCTTTTCATTTCGACTTTTAGTTTTAACGCTTGTTCGACTCCAGGCATGACGTTTTCGAGAATTCGAGGCTGCGCTGCCGCGATGGGATGAAGGCGATCGGCCTGAAATAGTTCAAGTTTTTCAGCGATACCATCGAGCAAAAACGGCACCAAAGGAGATTTGTATTGCTTTGCAAGCGCAGGA
>JBBRFJ010000127.1:0-7619 GCA_038224475.1 Burkholderiales bacterium | reverse complement strand
GGCTTCTTGAAAGTGCTCGATGCCAATACATTGGGATACGCGGATTTTCGCGGCAACTTGCAATACATCAGCGTCGGAAATTACACAAACAATGATCGTATTTCGATCATCTTGATGGATTACGAAAACCGTGCACGCTTGAAAATCCTGGGGCGCGTTCGCATTGTGAATTTAGACGATGAGCCCACGCTGATCGCAAAATTGGAATCACCGACTTACCGCGCGCGTGTTCAACGCGGCATTGTGATCACGGTGGAAGGCTTCGACTGGAACTGCCCGCAACACATCACGCCGCGCTCTTCCGAGGCAAAAATATTGAGTAAAACTGCGCCATTACACGATGAAATTGCGCGGCTCAAATTACGTATCGAAGAAGGCAGAACGGAAGCGGCGGCGCTAACCACGCTGGGCACCATGGGAACAGGCCCGCTTGCGCTAGTAATTTCTGGTGTGCGCCAGCTTACGCCTCGCATACGCGCTTATGAGTTACGCGCTGCCGATGGCAGCAAACTTCCACATGTCGCCCCGGGCGCGCACGTTGATGTACCTGTGCGCATCCTCAGTGAGGATAAAACAAAAATCATCAACAGCACGCGTCGCTACTCGATTACAGCGGCGGCTGAAGATGGCCTGTCTTATGACGTTGCCGTGCAGCTTGATAGCGCGGGCCTTGGCGGATCAGTTGCGGTGCAGCGTGACTATCAAGTTGGTGTGACACTAAACTGCGGCAAGCCCAGCAACGATTTCGCGCTTCATGCTGATTACCGGCACACAGTGTTGATCGCTGGGGGTATCGGCATCACGCCAATTTACGCCATGGCGATGGCCCTAACGAAGGCTGGGCGCGCGGTGACGCTGCATTACGCGGCACGTTCAGTTAAAGAAGCCGCTTTTGTAAAACCGCTATCAGCTGTGCTTGGCCGCGAGCTGTATCTTTACCCGCGTGACGCCGGCGATAGGCTTGACGTGCCCGGCGTTTTGAAACGCGCGCCTGCAAACAGTGTGTTCTACGTTTGCGGTCCAAGTGGCTTGATTGAGGCGGTTCGCATGGCAGCGATTCATGCCGGCATTTCGGCAGAACGCATTCGTTTCGAGCGTTTTACAGCGACCGTTCATGGCGTGGACAATGCCCGTGAAAAACCAGTCCGCGTCACGCTACGGCTCAGCAGGAAAATAATTGAAGTGAGCGCAACGCAGTCGATTCTCGACGTCGTGCAAGCGGCCGGTATCGACGCCCCATCTTCCTGCCGAACAGGCACTTGCGGCACCTGTGCCGTTAAAGTTATCGACGGCACACCAGAACATCGCGATACCGCTTTAACCAAAGCCGAGCGCGACCAAGCCGGCCTAATGTGCATTTGTGTTTCACGTGCCACGTCGCCAAATTTAACGCTCGATATTTAACGGAAGGAACTGTCATGATGGCCACGCGATTTATTTCTAGTTATTCGTCAGACATCGGTTACGAGGCGGCTTGGCTTGCCTCTTCACTATTGTCTGATTCGGCCTGCCCGGCCGGCTCCACCATCTGCGCGATGAATGAGCCATGCATCAAACATCCTCAGCCTGATTCCAACCCTAAAGGTAATTGAAATGATTGAATCTACTTCACGCCCGCCACTGCCGCCATTCACGCGGGAGAGCGCAATTCAAAAAGTCAGGCTCGCTGAAGATGGCTGGAATTCCCGTGACCCACTTCGAGTTTCGCTTGCGTACAGCGTTGATTCCGCCTGGCGGAACCGAGCGGAATTTCCGCTTGGCCGCGAACAGATCGTCGCGCTACTGACCCGAAAATGGATACGCGAGCGGGACTATCGGCTCATCAAAGAGTTGTGGGCATTTACCGAAAGTCGTATTGCCGTGCGCTTCGCCTACGAATGGCGGGATGATGCAGGCAATTGGTTTCGTTCATACGGGAATGAAAATTGGGAATTTGATGCCGCTGGCCTCATGCGGCGTCGATACGCGAGCATTAACGATCTGCCGATTGCTGAAACTGAACGTAAATTTCATTGGCCGCTCGGCAGACGTCCTGATGATCATCCCAGCCTGAGTGACTTGGGCCTGTAGGAGCGCAAACTTTTGGGTCACATCACAACGGCCAACACGCAACAGTAAATATGCCTCAATGTTGTCTGGCTACATTGATATGGCTCTCATCGCGCACTTCTATCGCATCGTAATTTCAACAGGAGGCTTCCATGCTGTTTCGATCATTCGCGAGTTCTGCCATGTTTTTGTTGTTCAGCACCAGCACTCCGGCAAAAGCCGCTGATCTTGATGCGATATTAGCGAGAGCAATGGACGGCAGCAAAGTCCCTGCTCTGGCGGTACTAGAAATGAAGAACTATGCTGTCGCGCAGGAAGCGGTCCGGGGTGTGCGACGTAATGACGAGCGGGATCCTGCCCTGCTAGACGATGAGTGGGCGACCGGTTCAGACGGCAAGCCTATGACTGCGGCGCTGATCGCCAGGCTGGTGGACCGAGGCGTCCTTTCTTGGGATACGCCGCTCGCAAAAATGCTGCCCCGCCTCGCCAAATCGATGCGCCCCGAGTATCGGGACGTGACGCTGACCCAGCTACTTTCTCACCGGTCAGGATTGGCGAAAGACACCAATGATCTGAAATTCTTCACAGACTTTTTCACCGACACGCGCAGCTTGCCGGAGCAGCGCTTGGCCTACATCGCAAAGGTTCTGACCGAGGCGCACGAGGTCGCACCCGGCACCGCTTACAGCTATAGCAATACGGGCTTTATTGTTGCCGCCGTTATCGCCGAGGCGGCGACCGGGACAAGCTATGAGGAGCTGATGCGCCATGAAGTGTTTCAGCCCCTAGGAATGAACAGCGCTAAATTCTCCCTAACGCATGACGGGCAACCGCGGGGCCATCGTAACAACCAGCCCGTGACAGCGCCTTATGCGCAGGCTGACGATGGCAATCCGCTTATGTTTGCACCAGCCGGGGGCGAGCTGCATTTGAGTCTCCGTGATTGGGCGAAGTTCTGCTTGGATCAGATGTCAGGTAGTCAGGGCCGCGGCAAGCTATTGACATCCGCGTCATACCGCCTGATGCAGACGGCCCAGTTTGGCGGCCCTGGAGGGGTTGGTTGGGGCATCCAGAATACGATTGCCGGTCACAAAGGTCCGGTATTAACGCACGCCGGTTCTGACGGCAATTGGTACGCGTTTGTAATGCTGTTCCCTCAATCTGGCAACGGCGCACTCGTGACTGCAAACGCCGGACCAGAGATGGGCGGAGACAAAGCTGCAATGACAGTTTTGAAAGAATTACTTGCTGCCTATCCAAATGACAGCGCCCTACCCTAGCGGCACATTAGCGGCACGACAGCCGCGAGTCGTATGTTTTTTGCACGCGCTATATCAGCAGAAGTAGTTACCGAGGACATCCGGCTGCGATGACAGCCGGGCAATCCATTTCATTTCAAACCGCAATAACTTTTCATGAAAGGAATCAAAATGCCAATCTTAAATGTAAAACTTTGCATATCGCCGTCGCTCGAAATATCTCAGCGTATCGCGACGGTACTCACCGATTTAACGGTTGAAATTCTCAAGAAAAAGCGCGAACTCACCGCAGTAGCCATCGATAATGTCGTGCCATCGGAATGGTTCATTGGCGGCAATGCGCTTACTGCAGAGCCATTCAGCACTTTCCATCTCGACATTAAAGTCACAGAAGGAACCAATACCAAAGACGAGAAAGCGATTTATGTAAGTCGTGTGTTCAACGCCGTCGAAGGCATCATTGGCCAACTCGCCCCGGCAAGTTACATCGTTGTTCACGAAGTTCGCGGCGACTCGTGGGGTTATCAGGGTCAAACACAGGAGTACCGTTATATTAAAGGCAAGGCACTTTAACGGTACTCGCAAAATTTCCCGCTAAGTTGGCTCCTGCTCATCGTCGCTGCTGTTGATTCGAGCTAGACATACGAAGCATTCGGCAAACACCAAAATTGCCGAAGAGACGATTTTTTTGTTTGGCGCTGGCACCCAGATATTTTGCGACTACGAATTATGCAATTGCGCATCGCGCTCTGGCAGCTAATTCGCCGAGCAGAAGCTTTTTCGCGGCTGGTAGTTTGCAACTTTCCCCGCTGATTTGACGTTTATCTCCCGATCTACCTATCGGGCGAATGTTTTTTCGATACGCGCGACCTAACACCGCCAAGCCGCGCGCCGTTTGACACAAAAGAGCTTCAAAGCCCGCTCCAGGTCTAGGGTTTGATCTTTTTCACTGGTACTCCAAGCTAACTCAAAAAAAGCGCGGTGCATTTTATTGATCGGGTAAATGCCTTCACCTAGCAACACCTCTATCTAGCAACAGATTACGCAGCGCCGAGACTCGCGAGTCAGCAAGACTCTGCGGTGCTAACGAAATATCATTCGTTCTGCGCTATCGCTAAACCAGACGGCTAAGCTACAAAATGCAATTCAAATCTATCGGACTACCAAGACCGGCGTCTTTGAATGCGTCAATACTTTTGTTGTTTCGCTGCCGATGAGTAATCCGGCAAGCCCACGACGACCGTGCGACGCCATCACAATCAAATCACAGCCGTGCTTTGCGGCTGACTCGATGATGGCTCCAAAAGGATCATCGTTAAAAACGTGCTCACCATCGGCAGATACCGCTAATGCCTTGGCACGATCCAGACCAAACTTAAGCCTCGAATCAGCGCGCTTTTGCGCATCCACAGCGTAACTTTCCTTGGTGTCAGATAGCGCCAATGCTTCCGTCGTCAAAACGTGAAATGGCACAGACACCGTCATGATCGTGACCCGCGCGCCGAATGGTTTTGCCAAACTCAATGCCATTTCTATCGCCTTATCGGAAAAAGAAGTGCCATCGGTTGGAACTAATATGTGCTTAAACATTTTTACCTCCGCAGTTTGAGTTGTGCGCTGCTACCTCTCGCGAAATAACAATGCGCCAATCGCGCAAACATGATTTGATAAATCGCAAAGGGACGCGAGTTCAATTGGTTAAGCTGTCTCTGTCAGCCATTAATCATCATCAAAATCTGAGCCGCACCGGCGATTTGCGCCCCCAAGAGTTCGTAATGTCTATCTGCCTGTTTTCCAACTATCGAGCCCAACATGCACTCTTCAGCTGCACATCCAATGGATTACGATTTAGTTTTTGAACATCGAGTTTCCTACCTGTATGCCGCGATCACGGGTCGCCAAGACAGTTTGCGGATTGATCAGAACTACTTTGGAAAGATACTTGAAGAGTGTCGTGCGGCAGGCTATCAGTGCGTGTTGATCGAAGAAAATCTAGGCACTCAGCTTTCGACAGCCGACATGTTTTACGCGGCCGAAGGAGCGGCTGCACTCGATATCGGCGGACTCAAAGTCGCGTTTGTAGACCGCTTTCCCAGCCATATCGAAGGCAACAGATTTGGTGAAACAGTCGCCAAAAATAGAGGGCTGAACGTAAAACTTTTTAGCAATATCGATGAAGCAAAAGCATGGCTGGGCGTCACCTAGCATTACCAATGCTCAGCATATTTGCCATCTAAAATTGCAGAATTTTCGAATAAGCGTAACTATCATCGCGTCCTTGCTTTGTTTTGCCTTCAAACTTGATGGCGCGCAATACAGAACCCTCAGGCCTGACCAAAATGAAACATTAGCTTTACCGGGGTGAAAGACGATGGCAAATACGCTGGTGGTCTATTTTTCGCGATCCGGCATGACTGAGAAGGTCGCCACGGCAATGGCCGCTTCAGGCGGATTCGCTCTGGGGAAGATAACGCTTGTGAGAGCGGGCCGATTCGGATATTTTCTCGCCGTGGCTCAAACATTTTTAGGCGTAAGGCCGCGCATCAAGTATGAAGGGCCCGACCCCGGCGAATTTGATCTGGTGATCGCGGGCACACCGGTGTGGGCCGCTAATTTCGCAGCGCCCTTGAGAAGTTTTTTTTATGAATACGGAAGTCGAATCAAACGTGTCGCGTTCTTTTGCACTTATGGTGGACAAGGCGCGGACCGCGCGCTCGAGCGTCTTCAGCAAACGTCCGAGAAAGTACCCTTAAACACATTACATATTACCGACGCAGAAATTGAATCGGGCGGGTATCAGGGTCAAGTTACAAATTTTGTTGAGCAGATAAAGCGCTTGATGCATTGAAGTGTCAGGTCTAAGCAAATTACGTTGCCAGCAGACACGACGCGATCAGGGGCGCAAGCAAAATCGTGTTGGTCGGATGCACAACACTATTGCAGCTCCAAACATGATTTATCCCCGCATGCGTAAGCTGCATACTAATATTGTCGCCAAACAACGCATGCACAATCAATGCATCGATTTGCGCAGCGCCTTTCGACAAACAAGCACGAGCCGCCGATATCAGGGTACCGCCAGAGCTCACAATATCGTCTATCAGCACGATATGTTGCCCTGCCATTTCGAGGTCGGGGGCCTCCACTGTGGTCGCATGATCGCCATACCTAACTTTGCGACACACGCCAAACTCGCACTGCGCGGCCTCAGCCACCACACGCACCCATTGCTCGGACTCTTCGTCCGGCCCCAGCAACAGGGCGTTGATTTTTTGATCGCGAATAAAATTTCCCATGAGTGTAGCGGCTGAAAGTGCGACAGCCGAGCGTGCCGGCACTGCGTCTGACAATCGGCGGACCCGATGCAGATGCGGATCAACAGTGACGACCGTGTCAAATTGTTGCGCCAACCATTCACCAACGATAGTCTGGCTGACCGCCTCGCCGTCATTAAAAACCTTGTCTTGCCGCATATAGCAAAGATAGGGGGCAACGAGCGTTAGATGTTTTGCACCCAATGTGCGTGCCGTCTTTGCGGACAAAAACAGTTCAACCAACTTTTCATTTGGATTGTTAAGCGTTCGGCAAATAATTACCCGCTCCGGCAGCGCGCCGGGCAGGGTTATTCTCGTCTCACCGTCGGGGAAGCAATGCACGCCGATCTCGGCGTATTCAGCGCCTAGCTCGGTGGCAATTTTCATGGCCGGCAACCGATAATCAGCAAAACCCAAGACCATCATGGCTCTACAAATGCTCTCGGAATTTGTTCGGCGCTACCAACCGTAAACCCGCTTCGCTCGTTGCACAGCACGCGCGCAAAATTTTGTTCGGCAGGATATTGCGAATAGACGCGAAACAATGCCTCGCCCTCGCTGACGGCATCGCCTAACTTTTTGAAGAGATCAACGCCAGCGCCCTTTTCCATCGGTGCCCCCGCGTAGTGGGCGATTCGCGCAAGTTGCAAATTATCAATCGCAACCACCACGCCGGTTGCCGGGCTTGGCACATCGAAGACCCGCTCGCCCAGCGCGGGCATATTTTTATGCCTCCCTTGTGCATCGATAATCGCATTCATCTTGTCGAGCGCACGTCCAGAATCCAAAATATCACGCGCAATTGCATAACCTTGGCCGCCACGAATATCTGGATCAAATTCTAATATTCGTCCGGCTAATCGCAGTGCTTTTTGGCGCAAGTCTACAGGCGCCAATGGATCGTTTTGCAGCACCATCATGACATCACGAGCTTCTAACGCGGGTCCGATCCCGCGTCCGATCGGCTGGCGTCCATCGGTAATGATGACTTCAATTT
>JBBRFJ010000126.1:0-7632 GCA_038224475.1 Burkholderiales bacterium | reverse complement strand
TTTTGGTGTGGTGCGGGTGAAAGAATCCCCACCGCGCCCGCCTAAAAAACGGGTTTCGCGCACGCCACCGATTTGCTTCACCACCGAGGACAAATAATTGGCGCGCTGCGAGATAAGCATTCGATAGGTCGATTGCAAGGTAGTGTAATCCTCGCCCAATCGCGTCGTCGCGGGAATCAGCCGCGCCGCCGCGCGCTCTAGTGCGGCAACAGATAATTTTGTCGCTTCGATGCGCTCTCTCCCGATATTTTCGGTGAGCACCTCAGGATCAAATGTCGCAACCATATCTTCGCCACCGAATCGCAACAGCGGCTCGTTTATCTGGCGTGCGGCCATCAAGTCAAGGTCGGCAATCTCGGCTTCGGCGGTTTTCTTGTAGAGCGCGGCATCGTTTAATGCTTTGTAGCCCCACTCGATCGCGAAGTCATCATAGGGTCCGATTTTCGGGACGAAGCTGGTCACGTTATCGCCCGGTTGCGCAATGGAATTGAAGCGCCCATAAGCCATGATTGAGGCGACGGTTCCCTGCACATTGGCGAACGCGGGATCACGCAATTGTTTGACGCTGTAGGCGCTGGAGGCGCGATGGTTATGGCGCAGGCCAAGTGTATGGCCGATTTCATGGGCGGCCACATAGCGCAGCATTTCGCCAATCAGTTCGTCGGACAGCGGCAGCGTAGAAACGCGCTTGTCGCTGGTGCCGGCCTGCACAAAATAAAGTTGCTCCATAAACTTCAAAATGTCATGCCAGAAAATGACATGCGCCGAAACCACTTCGCCGGAACGTGGGTCATTCACGTGCGGGCCCATGGCGTTCGCGACCGGCTGTGCGACCCAGCGAATCACTGAGTAGCGCGCATCTTCGGCATCCCAATCGGGATCCTCAGTCTTGGTGGGCGCATCACGAGCAATAATCGCGCGTTTGAAACCCGCCTTTTCAAATGCGGGCTGCCAATCTTCAACGCCTTGTTTCAAATATTTGCGCCATTTTTCCGGCACCTCTGCGGCGATGTAATAGGTAATGGGCTTAATCGGCTCTGAAACCGCTGCGGCCGGATCTTTTTTCTCCAACCGATAGCGGGTGATGAATTCGCGTTCACGCACGCCGCTGCGATCGCCCCCATATTCCTGAAACGCCTCGGTAAAATAGCCCACGCGTTGGTCCGCATAGCGTCCCTGCATCGGTGTCTCGGGGAGTTCCGTCAGGCTGTAGTGAATCACTGCGCTGCGCGAGGGATTGCGTGGCATTTGCGGTGACATTGGCTGACCCGCCACCGGCATGGTCGGCATCGGGAATGATGCAAATGTGAGGGTTGAACGCACCTCTACATTTTGTGGAAACACTTTTACTTGATTGATCAGGCTCCGCGAAGGGTCGGTCGCGGCAAGTCCACCCGATCCCAAACCACGCGCGTCAAGCAGGTCGCTGGAATTTGTCAGCAGCAGCCGCGTGACCTCAATTACAGGCCATTTTTCTGCTGAGGATTTGGACTTGCCGTCACTGGTCACGCTCGCATCGTCTTTCGTTTCCGCTGGCGACGCGCCCGAGGTTAATTTGCTGACCGCGACAAATGCGTTGGCAGCAGCCGCTTGTTTGAATTCTTCAATCTTGGTGAGAGGTTCGGCCGCCGGTGCCGATGCTACAGCTGGGGCAGCGCTGGTACGAAGAATGCTGATATCAACGGGAGAAGGCAACCCAGCAATGGCGGCCATCGCGGTGGCCGACACGGCTGCGGCAGCAGGTGAGTCCGCTGGCAATTTAATATCGCCAGCCTTTGCGGACGGTTTATTCCCGGGCTTTTCTAATTCAAGCGTTTTTTCACGTGTGTGTATTTTTGTCAGCTCGCGGCTCTTTTCGGCAGCCGCTTTCTTCTCGTCAACACGCAAATCTAGCGACCGCTCGCTGCCCTCGGCTTCAACATTGAACGCAAACAAAATCGGCGACAGCTCAACTGCATCTGTTGCCGCTTTCAGTTCGCTTGTGCCGCGCCGCAGGTAAGATACGCCACGCAACAATATGCGATTGTCTACCCGTTCAAATCTAACGACTTTATAGCCCAGCGAAAGGCCGTTGAAACCCGCGCCCGCACTCGCTTGCGAGATTTCTGCAGACCATAATAAATCTCGCCCCAACAGACTCTGAGGCAGCTCAAAATAATGGCGCTCTTTAACTTTGTGATAAAGCAGCATGCCGCGCGACGTTTTTGCATCTTTAGTGATCACATCTTCGTAGCGCCGCGGCTCGCCTGGCGAGGGCTGTGGCGCAATGCCCGCCGCGCGTGCCGCCACAATTGCGCTGGCCGCATCCGCCACGGCAGTTGGCGTGGCACCGGCGGCTGCGGCGACGCGCGCGGCAGTTTGCGCTGCGGTCGGTATTGCTATCTTTGGCGGCGTGGTGCAGGACACAAGAAGGCCCGTGCAGATTGATAGCGTAACAGCTGCAATCGGCGAAACCCGCATCGTAGGCGAATTTCGCGGGGTTCGCTGAGTTGGCGGGGTCGGCAAGGTTGATAGGTCTGGACTAGAGAAGTTCAAAAAAACAGGTGCGCGCATTTTCATCATTCGAGTAGTTGAAAGTTTCGGTGCGAGCCATACCGCACAAGGCTTTCAAAAGTGATTTCTGAATTTTTGTTTTTTATATTGTGCCACCGTGATGCCTGCAAATAATTACATCGGCGGGAAACGCTTGAGACTAGGAGCATCGCAATGCCAGCGAATTGCATCTGAAACGAAGTTTCACGCCGCGGCCACGCCGGGAAACATGAACTGGGTAGCTTTATTTTGTAGATTCCCCTATACTTCGTTGTGCGATGCAACATAGGACGTCAGGCAACTGTAATTCAGACGACTATGCATCGTGTAAGTTCATCGTCCCCGCCCTCGCTGTTCATTTGGTCCACTTGTTCTTCTCTCGGATCGCTCCTGAATCGCAAAATGGTTGGCGCCGATGCTGGCGCGCTGACATTCTCACCTAGCGTGTAGTTGTATGCCGTTTCCGACTACGGACGGTGCGCCTCTTTTTTGCGATTTAAGCTGTGCTCGACGTACCTTTTCGTACTTTGCACTTGGCGACTCATGCACGACCACCGGAATGGTTTTGCCGAAAGAAATGAACATGACTCAAAAATTTGACACCTTAGGCCTCAATAAGTCGATTCTCGACGCGATTGAAGCCACTGGCTACACCACCCCAACCCCCGTGCAGGCGCAAGCCGTGCCTGAAGCTTTGGCTGGCCGTGATTTGCTGGTTTCTTCACAAACCGGTAGCGGTAAAACCGCAGCGTTTATGTTGCCTGCATTACAAGCGCTCAGCGAGCCTGCAAAAGTTGCCGGTAGAGGCGTGCGCGTGCTCGTGCTCACACCCACCCGCGAACTCGCGATGCAAGTCACGAAAGCGACTGAAACGTATGGCCGCAATCTAAAGCGTATCAAAACCGTATCCATTGTCGGCGGCATGCCTTATCCCGTCCAAAACCGTTTGCTTAAAGCCGGCGCTGACATTTTGGTCGCCACGCCTGGCCGTTTGCTCGATCAAATGCAATCGGGACGCGTTGATCTAACCCGCCTCGAAATGTTGGTGCTCGACGAAGCCGACCGTATGCTTGATATGGGTTTTAAGGATGATCTCGAAGCCATCGTTGCGCAGACCCCCGCGGAGCGCCAAACCCTGTTGTTCTCCGCCACCATTGATAACAACATCGCGCGTCTTGCCCACGGCATGTTGAAAAACCCGGTGCGCATTGATGTTTCCGGCCAGCAAACCAAACATGAAAACATCGAACAACGGTTGCATTTTGCCGACGATATGGCGCACAAAAATCGCCTGCTCGACCATCTATTGCGTGACGAATCCATGCAGCAAGCGATTGTGTTTACGTCCACGAAGCGCGCTGCTGATGATCTCGCCAGTGATTTACATTCGCAAGGTTTCGCAGTCGGCGCATTGCATGGCGACATGAAACAAGCCGCCCGCACCCGTACGTTGGCCGCGCTGCGCAAAGGTGGCCTGCGTGTTTTGGTTGCGACTGACGTGGCGGCGCGCGGTATCGACGTCCAAGGAATTTCACACGTGATCAATTATGATCTGCCGCGCCAGGCTGAAGACTACGTTCACCGCATTGGCCGCACTGGCCGCGCTGGTAAAAATGGCATTGCGATTTCGTTCGCTAATGTGCGCGAAACTTTCACCGTTCGAAATATTGAACGCTTCACCTCGCAGGCCATTCCTGTGTCGGTGATCGAAGGTTTGGAGCCGAAGCAAAAAGCATTTGATCGCAAACCCGCCGGTGCGCCAAAGAAATTCGGTGCCAAGCCAGCCGGTAAATTTGGCGGCAAATTTAGCGACCGTGGCACCACCTTCGGCGATCGCGCCAGCAGCGGCCACAGCGCGGGAAATTCGTTTTCTAACGCCAGCAAACCGAGTGGTGCAAAACCTGACTACGTGAAGTCGGGTGCCGCCAAGCCCAGCGGCTTAGGCAGCTGGACCAAGCCTGCCAGCGCCTACGCCGGTAAAAAAGAAGGTAGCTGGGGCGACAAAAAACAAGGTGCGGCAACGACACGTCGTACCACGGTCTAATCCAGGAAAATGCCTCGTTTAGACGAGGCGATTTAAGAAATGAAATGCCCTCCAGATTGGAGGGCATTTTTTTGCGCTTCATTCGACTTATTTCCACTTGAGCGAGCTCATGATTCTTTCAAAGACAGGTTTGGCGATAGTCTTCTCCTCGTCGGACAACATAGAAACATAAACCTGAGCATGTGTCGTGCATGACAGCGTTGCGAATGCAGAACCATTCTTGGGTATGGTTGCCTCGGCGCTATATTCGATAGCCCCGCTCGGCTTTACGTTGTAGACGATGGATGAAAATTGCATATCCTTGTTGCTATTCCGGAATGAAGACTCCAACGATTTTTTTGAGCATGTTGCATCACAGTGTCTGGGTCCATTAGGCGATGATGCTTTGCTATTCTTGCAGTATTGAATTAGTAAAAATGGAAGCGGCGTGGCGTCAACAATTTTTTTGCCGGTAACAGCAATAGCGCTTAATTTGTCGTCCTCGACAATCCAGTGATTAGGAGTTTCGATCGTGAAAAGTTCTGTAGAAATCGTTTCCGCGTTAAGACAGAAAGAAACGAGGAGTGACGTAAATAAGA
The DNA here is from genome assembly GCA_038224475.1 of Burkholderiales bacterium. GTDB lineage: Bacteria > Pseudomonadota > Gammaproteobacteria > Burkholderiales > Usitatibacteraceae > UKL13-2. The sequence continues at coordinate 2,478 of JBBRFJ010000126.1, read as the reverse complement.
TGAGAAATTTAAGCTTCATATCTGGACCCTCCGAATTGTGGTTTCGATAAATTAAAGTTGTATCTTAACGTGACATGCGACCCTGTAAGCCAACTCATTAGGTCAGGTTGCGCAGCTAGCCGACAAAATCATGAATGTGGGATCGTCAATATACACGGGCATCTTGAAATAGAAATCGCCGAAATCGCTCGCCATTATTAGAGTTTAGTAATTAAGCTTAAAGTCGGCGAACCACATTCGCCAGCATGGGGCTCATCGCAAATTTCCCCCATTTCGTCGCGCAAAGCTTCTGTTCACACGCAAGCTCGTTAGAATTCATCGTACAACGTTCACTTGCCAATGAGGTTCCCGATGAAAACGATTTTTACTCATTCTCTGGCCGTAATTTCGCTTTGCGCATTAATGGGCGCATGTGCGACCGTACCTGAAGCAGCAATGCGCGAAGCGACCAAAACCTACACGCTGCCCGCGGATGCTAAATGGCAGAAATTAGATACGGTCGCTTATCGTGGCAAGCAGGACGATATTTTCTTTTTGAATCCTGAGCTCGGCTGGTATGTGAATGGTGGCGGCAAGATTTATAAAACAACGGATGGTGGCAAGACCTGGATTGAAAAATTATCGCAACCGGGCACGTTCTTTCGCACCGTCGGTTTTGTCAATGAAAAAATGGGTTTCGCCGGCAATATCGGCACCGATTATTTCCCCGGCGTGACCGATACCACGCCGCTTTACATGACTGATGATGGTGGCGATACGTGGCGCGCCGTATCGTCGATTGATGGGCCGACGGTGAAGGGATTGTGTGCCATTGATGTGCTGCACACAAAGTTTATAAATTCAGGGGTACTGGATTCACGCACCGTGATCCATGCCGGCGGTCGCGTCGGTGGCCCGGCGTTTTTATTGCGCTCACTGGATGGTGGCAAAACGTGGAAATCTCTGGATGTTTCCGCCCACACCAAAATGATTCTCGATGTGAAATTCTTCGACGAAAATCGCGGTTTCATCATGGGCGCGTCTGACACCGATACTGAGAAATCAAACGCGCTTATTATCGCGACGCAGGATGGCGGCGCGACCTGGAAAAAAGTGTATCAATCCAATCGACCGTTTGAGATCACATGGAAAGCCTCGTTTCCCACCCGCGACACCGGCTACGTGACCATTCAAAATTACAACCCCGATAAAACTAACTCGCAACGCTATGTCGCTAAAACAACCAACGGCGGCGCTACTTGGAGTGAAATACCGTTGGTGAATGACTATGCGGTGCGCGAATTTGGCGTCGGCTTTGCTGATGAAAAACTGGGCTGGGTGGGCACCACGACAGGCGGCTATCAAACCACCGATGGTGGGGTGACGTGGACCAGTGTGGCCGAAATGGGACGTGCAGCGAACAAGGTACGCATTATTCGCGACGGTGATGGATTTGTGGCGTATGCGATCGGCTTGGACGTGCGCAAAATTACGGTGCCTCTTGCCGAGAAGCGGTAGCCCACGAAATCTGATCAAACAGTAGGCGAAGTTTGTATGCGCGCTCGGCGTTTAGCATCTGCACATACGCGATTTTGCCGCTGAGATGTGCTTTGAAGTTTTCGCGTTGCAAGGTGTTTTGTGATTGGGGCCCATGCCTCACGCAATTATGGAGCGTGGCTTTGAGTCGATCAAAATCCACACGCTGCACATTGGGCCTTTTATTTATCACAATGCCGGTCACTTTTTGCCGAACGCTTTGCGGCATTACGCGGGTTTTGCGGGTGTTGACTTCAAAGCCTTCTTCCAGTGCGATGCGACACACCAAGATGTGAAACCGTTGCGCTACGCGTGCAAAGTCCAAATCACCGGAAAACACCAAGTCATCGGCGTAGCGCGTATAGCGCGCGCCTGCTGCAGTGGCGGCAGCGGCAAGCCGTACGTCGAGCCGATACGCGCACAGATTCGCCAACGCGGGAGAGGTTGGTGCCCCCTGTGGCAAATGCGGAATTTGATACTGTTTGCGCTCGAGCCAAGTGAGTGTCGGCGCGTTTTCTGGCAACGGCAATGTCTTGAGCACGGCGCCAGGCATTTGATGCGTGCATAAACCGGTCAGCGCGCGTGCCACTGGTTCTGGATAGTCTAACGTGGCGAGCAAAGCGTGAACACGCGAAGCAGGAACACTTGGAAAGAAATTTTTCAAGTCTAGTCGCAACACTACACGTTGACCAATGTGCGGCACCACGTGGGTCGCACACGAGCGTCCGCGCACGAAGCCATGCGCAGAAAAGTGCGCAGGAATCCGATCAAGGATTAGCCGCAAAATCCGTCGCTGCATTTCTCGCAAACGCGATTTTGGAATTTCCAATAACCGGCACGCGCCAGAACGTTTCATCATCCATTGATATTGATAATGCGCGAGCGGACCCTTGGCGGGCTGGCTCGACTTTGCGATCGCGCCGGTAAACCAATCAAGTTGGGCGATGGGAACGCCTAGCCAAT
>JBBRFJ010000125.1:0-7651 GCA_038224475.1 Burkholderiales bacterium | reverse complement strand
GGCGATTGACCTGTGTAGCCGATCGTCCATGCGCCGCGGTTAATCTCACGCAAAACGTCTTCTACCACCGGCTCTTCGCCCTGTGGTGTGCTGACAACTTTAATATTTTGCTTGCCGTCGCGCTTGCCCACCAACTGATCTGCAAATCCAAATTTCTGGGCGAATTGATACATGATCGCGTGATCTGGGCGTGATTCAAACAAAGGCTCGATTACTTTTTCGCGCCATTGAATCGAGCGGTTTGATGCTGTCGCCGAGCCAGAGGTTTCAAACTGAGTAGAGGCTGGCAACAAGTAAACGCCGTCTTTACGATCCGGCATAGCAGCAGAGGCGGTAGGATACGGATCAATGATGACCATCATGTCCAGCTTTTCCATTGCCTCTTTCATTTCCGTTCCGCGTGTTTGCGAATTCGGTGCGTGACCCCAATAAATCATCGCTTTCAAGTTACTGTCTTGGTCAATAAGTTCATTTTTCTCCATGACTCCATCAATCCAACGCGATACCGTCATGCCGGGTTTTTCCATCATCACTTTTGAAGCGAATTGCCCTTTCAGCCACTCGTAATCCACGTTCCATACCTTCGCCCAGTGTTTCCACGCGCCCTCGGCCAAGCCGTAGTAGCCGGGCAGAGAATCAGGATTCGGGCCGACGTCAGTAGCACCCTGCACATTATCGTGACCACGGAAAATATTGGTGCCGCCACCCGACACGCCGACGTTGCCCAGTGCCAATTGCACAATACACGAGGCACGAACAATGGCGTTGCCAATCGTATGTTGGGTCTGACCCATGCACCACACAATCGTCGACGGCCGATTTTTCGCCATTGTTTCGGCGACTTTGTAGACTTCTGCTTCTGGCACACCGCAGGCTTCTTCTACTGCTCTCGGGGTCCACTTTTTCATCACCTCGTCTTTGATTTTATCCATCCCGTAGACGCGGTTATTGATGTAGGCCTTGTCTTCCCAGCCATTGTTGAAGATGTGATACAGCACCCCGAACAAGAACGGAATATCAGTGCCAGAACGGATACGTACAAACTGGTCTGCCTTCGCCGCCGTGCGCGTAAAGCGAGGATCAATCACGATCATTTTTGCGCCATTCTCCTTGGCGTTGAGCATATGCAACATCGACACCGGATGCGCTTCGGCCGCGTTCGAGCCGATATACATCGCACACTTGGTGTTCGACATATCGTTATACGAGTTGGTCATGGCGCCATAGCCCCAGGTATTCGCGACGCCCGCCACCGTGGTGGAATGACAGATTCGCGCCTGATGATCGCAATTGTTCGAGCCAAAAAGCGACACGAATTTACGGAACAGATACGCTTGTTCGTTATTGTGTTTGGATGATCCCACCCAGTAAACCGCGTCTGGCCCGAAGTCTTTACGAATCTTCATCAGCTTGTCGCCAATTTCGTTGTAAGCCTCTTCCCAGGTGATGCGCTTGTATTTGCCATCCACCAATTTCATTGGGTACTTCAAACGATATTCGCCGTGTCCATGCTCGCGCAGCGCAGCACCTTTGGCGCAATGCGCGCCGAGGTTAATCGGCGAATCAAATACCGGCTCCTGGCGCACCCACACGCCATTTTGCACTACCGCGTCAATCGCGCAGCCCACAGAGCAGTGAGTGCAAACGGTACGCTTGACTTCAATTTTTCCGCCTGCCGCGACAGCATCAGCGAGTGAGATTGCTTCAGCGCGTTTGACCATTGAAAACGGCAATTGCGACGCGAATGCGCCAGCACCTGCCACCATCCCGGAGCGCTTCAAAAACCCGCGGCGGTCTACGGTGCCCAGCGCCGCATTGACATTGTTTAAAAATCCACCACTTTTGCGGACTGATCCCGATGCTTTTTTAGTAAGTAACATAATGGTCCTCTTGGCCTACATCCGCGTGGTTTCGTAATACTGCTCGATGTGCGCAGTGACGTGATAACCCTTCGACCTTTTAACGTCTGGCTCGATGGCCAAAGCAGAAGCATTCGCAACGACCGCGACTGGTGCGACCGTTGCCGATACCGCGGCTGCGACTGCGCCAGCAGTGCCCAGCGTGGCACCCAGCAAAAAGTTTCGGCGATTGCTCGCGGTTTCAGCTTTCATATGTGCACTCTTTTTTGCTTCACTCATGACACGCCTCCGGTGGATATCGTTGGAGAAATTGATGTTGTTAAATTGGATCTAGTGGTTATTGCTGCTAGCACTGCATTTCAAAAGCCTGTGATTCCATTTCAAAAAATTGCTCGGCAAAACTTGCCACCCGCCTATAGTAATTTGATTTTTCGTAAACTTGTATTGCGGCGCAACATTTAAACACCCATGGCTTCATGTGTCTTTCAAAAAATGCTTTTTGTGATTCAATATCGGCTGGCGCATCCGATAAATCGCCCAAAATCAGCGCCCGCATCACGTCGCAAACCGCGGCCAAATGGTCTTCCGATTCACGTACATCCGCGTTTCGGGTGAACCCCATCTTGGCGAGATCGTCGCGCAACTCGGCCAATGGCTTTTCCATCATGAAGCCCGCTAAATAAAACGAGCCATAAACAATAACCGGCGGCCGCCCTACACCCACGAACACGGACTCGTACTCATCCACCAGCGCGTCGTGCGTCACCACCGCCGATGCCGCTGACAACGCACGCCACGACTTCGTCAACTCAACTGACGCTTCATCGGTCGGCTCCTGCGTAATCACCATTGATTGCAATACACGATCATCAGGTGCGCGTGAAAAAAGATGCGCCAGCAAAGCATAAAAATCAGCTCTCGCTTGGTCCTCCGCCGTCACAATGCGCGGCTGATCAAACGCTATCGCTTGAACCGCGGTCATTCAATTTGCCTTCCGGTCAAAATCGAGTATTCGGCCTTGTTCGACATCATATCGACCACCCGGCAATCCGCACACATTTTCAAACGTTCAAGCTGGCCCGCCCCGACAAACATAGAATGCCCGGCGAGTTTCGTTAACATATTGTTGATCATCGCTTTGGTGCCCAGCGCTTTATCGCAACTTATGCAATTAAACGGCTCCGATTCGTTCAGTACCACCGCCTGTTTTCGCGCTTCTGTCAGCAGCAAACGCGGCGATAAGGTGATTGCGTTTTCGGGGCAAGTGGATGCACACAGGCCACATTGGACGCAGTTGCGCTCAATAAAATTGAGTCGCGGATAATCTGCACCATCCATCAGTGCAGACGAGGGACATGCGCCAGCACAGGCGAGACACAGCGTACATTTCTGCTGATCAACGATCACGTTTCCAAACATCGCGCCGGCCGGTAATGTCACCTCCACGGGCTTGATTTTTGAATATTGCAGTAAATGTTCAACCGCGAATTCAATGGTGTTTCTTTTATCGTTTGAAAGATGAAAAGTAGCTTTAACGTTGACCGTATCCGCCGCCGGCGCGTTCCAGATTTTAGTTTCCGCAGAATTTGCTTCATGCCATGAAAAATGAGTTCCGCCATAGCCCAACGCATGCAAAATCGTTTCTGCCAGCGTCATTTCTGCCTGAGTCGCAATCGCGTATTGCGGGGCGTCTGAATCTGTGGCCAGCAACGTGACGCCGCCCGCACCGAACGCAATCGCGCCGAGCAGCACATCCAAGCCAATTGAGGCCACATGCCAAGTCTCGACGGGCAGCACGTGTGCGGGTAAACCGCGCGCCATGTGGGACAGGGCATCGCGACCCGCGGCGGCATCATGAAACAAAATAATCGGGGCAAGTGCGTTGGGCGCGGCCACCGAATAGGCATTGATCAAGGTCCGCATTTGCGTGCCGCGATCGCTTACCCGCGGATATTGATAGCTCATCGCGCCGGATGGACAAACGGTAGCGCACGCGCCGCAACCCATGCACAGGAACGGATCGACTTTGACTTTATCACCATCGGCTCTGATGGCTTTGGTGGAACAAATATCGATGCATTTATTACAGCCGGTTTTTTTGCTGCGGCTGTGCGCACAGATCGAGTCTTTATAAGCAAAAAATTTGGGCTTTTCAAATTCGCCGACCATTTCCGGCAATTCAGCAAGCGCGCGGGCAAGTGAATCTGCGTTAGGCGCATGAAAATAGCCTTGAGGCGGTGACTGCATGGTGAACGCAGGTGTGTCATGCAGGTCAAGGACGAGATCGAATGTCGTTTGTTGTGGAACATTGCCCGTCTGCACAAAGCTCAACAAAAATGCGCCTAAATATCCGTCCAAGTCCGTCATTCTTGCGGCAAGAACCTCGGCATCTGCAAACGTCGGCGCCACGCCAGCCTGAATTTGCCGGCCGTCCCACAACACCGCGATGGATAGCTGGGACGTTAAGGTGTCGAGTGCTTGCCTTAGTGCGGCATAGGATGCGCTATCCGCCAAGACCAAGAGTCGTCCGCCGGACACATAGCCAACGCTGGCGACCGGTTCAAAAACCGGCAACGCGTGTAATGCATTGAGTGCGGAATTCCTCGGCGAGATGTTTTCAGATCCGAGTGCGCCAGCGGCAATCTTGCCCGCTCGCGACAGATTCGCTTCCGGCAGCCCACGCATCGCGTCAGGTGCAGATTCATTCGCTATTTCGCCAACGTCAGTACCACCAATTCCGCGATTAATAATACTGACCTCCAAGTGAACCACACCCCACGCCGAGATACCCGCCCATCATTTTATTATTGGGGTCGGTGCCTTCGCTCTAAGAAATTTGAATACGCTGCTGCTTTGCCGCCAACCTATTTCTTAGCGAATATTGTATGCGTTTTTATGGCTGTCAAATCAATGAAGACGAGTCGACTTATGCACTTTTAATACTGACACCTATTACATCCGCAGGCGTGGGCTGCGAATTCTCCAACATCAATTGTTCAGATACCTTGCCATCCGCAGTTAGTGGTGACGCACCTGTTGTCGGCTTCGTCGCTTCAGAAATGATCTCTTCCGCACTCGACTTTTCAGCGGCAGCCGCGGCTGCTTCGGCCTCAGCTTTCTCTTCCTCTTCGAACAGGAACAGTGCCTTTGACTGCGTCATTTTTCGCAACATCTCCAGCGGAATCGGATCCGATTTTGTGTAGTCGTCGATATAAATATCGAGCCCGTCCATCACGTTGTAATGAGGATCGGTAAAGAGTTTTTTCATCGCCTGATTACGCATATCGGCCGCCACTTCCTTGTTCATAAAGGGTGCGAAGTCAGATTCGTTGGTCAGGCTTTCAATGGCGGGCAGTGGCGCGTTGGCACCAACATCACCAACAGCACTTTCATCATCGCCCATCGGCAAACGCCCCTCTGGCTGGCTCTCTTCAAGCATTTTTGCCTCGAACGGCAAGCCAATATTAGGGTTTGTATTTTCTGAAATAAGAGGCTTGGCGTTTGCGACTTTACTGTCAGCTTGTGCATCGGCCTTACGTCGCGCCCAGCGCGAGAGAAATGATGGGCTGCTGTTTTCAACGTCCTTGGTCATATCATTTATCGTTTAAATTTCCTGCTGCTGAATGTATCAGGTCCAGCCAAACTTCACATTCAAACTAAGCTATGTCAGATGGAGAATCTGCATGTCGTTCTGCTCGACTGAATAACGGTAGACCGATCACGACACCCCGTTCTTATAGCGGCCTTCATGGCTATTGAACGATTTTGGGCGAATCCGGCGTTTCTTTTCAGGCGGATTGTAATTCGCCTCGACCCAGGCCGAAAGCGTTTCATGCAGCTCCGCAGGCATCGGCACACGCTCAACCTTTTCCTGCGCATCCATCCAACGCGCGGCCTCGTTGTATGAAAGCGTCACCGCATGCGGAATCGCCTCAGTCTCATCCGCATTCCAGCGCCAAGTCGCGAAAATAGACGGCTCAGGCGCATGAATATTCAAAAAATAGCCCTCACCCTCGTCCCGAAAAATGCCCAGCTCAAAGCCCGGATATGCAACTTTTTGCGAGTCAGCATCCTCACCGGCACTTTCCAGTACAGTCCGCGTCTGATACGAGCCTACATCTGGTAGCACCGCGGCAATTTGCCAGCGATGGCTTTGCCAACGGTTCGCCGTCGGCACTTTTTCGATCACAACGACTACGTGGTACACAAGCTTTTCCATAGCGCGCATGTTACACCGTGCAATTGATTGCTATGCTTTGAGATAAATTAAAATCGCGTTCCGCAAATGTTACCGCCCATCATTCCCGCTGCTGCCAATTTGACCCAAACGATCATCCCGATCCGCGATGAACGCAACCTGCGCATTCCCGCGCTCACCGTGCCGGCAAACGCTATCCACGATATTCACGACCAGCGCGGGCGGCGCATTCGCGATCTGCGTATTTCCGTCACCGACCGCTGCAACTTTCGCTGCACCTATTGCATGCCGAAAGAAGTGTTTGATCACGATTACGCGTTTCTTCCGCACGGCGAATTACTCACGTTCGAAGAAATCACCCGCTTAGCCCGCATCTCGGTTGGCCTTGGCGTTGAAAAAATCCGCCTGACCGGCGGCGAGCCGTTGTTACGCAAAGGCATCGAAAATTTAATCGCGATGCTCAGCGAAATCCCCGGTATTGATTTGACCCTCACGACCAATGGCACCGCGCTAAAAGCAAAGGCAAACGCCCTGAAAGCCGCGGGTTTGCAGCGCGTGACCGTTTCACTCGATTCGCTGGATGATGCGACGTTTCGCGCGATGAACGATGTCGATTTTCCCGTCGCCAAAGTACTCAAATCAATTGATGCCGCCGCCGAGGCTGGCCTCACGCCGATCAAAATCAACATGGTCGTCAAACGCGGCGTCAATGACCACCACATTATCGACATGGCGCGGCATTTCAAAGGCAGCGGCCAGATCGTCCGCTTTATCGAATTCATGGATGTCGGCACCACCAACGGTTGGCTGATGAATGACGTGATTCCCTCGGCTGACATCGTGAAAACCATCAGCGCCGTTTTCCCGCTGGAAGTCGCCGATGCAAATTACGACGGCGAAGTCGCCGAACGCTGGCGCTACGCCGATGGCAGCGGCGAAATCGGCGTGATCTCGAGCGTCACCCAAGCGTTTTGCGGCACCTGTACGCGCGCAAGATTATCCACCGACGGATCACTGTTCACCTGCCTATTTGCGCAGAAAGGTTACGACTTGAAGTCGCTGCTACGCGGCGGGAAAAGTGATGACGAAATTCGCGATTCAATTGCCGGGATTTGGCAGCATCGGACGGATAATTATTCCGAGATTCGTACCGCCGAAACCGCGAAAGCGCGGAAGGTGGAGATGAGTTTTATTGGGGGGTGATCCAATGGAATTTTCAAGGCGACAATTTTTGACTTATGCAATTCTGTCTGTGAGTAGTGCAACAAATGGCTCACAAACAGAAACCGACGTCGCAAATAATCCATTTTTAATTATTTCGAAATTTGTGCATCCTGATGATTACGGCGGAATAATTAAGCTTCAATCGAGCGGAGCGCTCTTGGCGCTTTGGCAATCTGGCGAAATTTCATACATTCGTCGTGAAGAGGATCTGGGCGAACGTTTTCAGTCTCGAGTTTTTTCGCCAGCGGAAATACGGCGTATTCGCGTTAAGGTTGAGCGTGCATTTGAAGCAAAGCAAATAAATAGTGGGATTGAACTTCATGGCTCACATAATCGCATTCAGTATCAATACTCGAATGAGAAAAGGTAC
>JBBRFJ010000124.1:0-7757 GCA_038224475.1 Burkholderiales bacterium | reverse complement strand
GCAGGTGTTTATGGCCAGACCTATCTGGCCGGTTTCCACGGCAAGCTTGTGAGTCTGGATGAAAAATTTGATCGCATTGGTCGAGTCGCCGGTATGACCCGCGACGATGGCCGACGCACTGGCAAACCAGGCATCGCCGGCGCTCCCGTCCATATCGGCTGCTTGGATCTCGGCAAGCTGTAATGCAGTTCCTTTTGCATCCGAAAAAGCGAGATCATTGAGCGCTCGCGATCGGGCCAAACTGATCCGTTGCGCATCACCGGTCAGCGCGTAATCGTTAGCAGCAGCTTGCAACCAGACCGGCTTTTGGCTGGGATTTTTATCGTTGCTGATCGCGACCATCAGCAATTTCGCATCACCCGACCCGGCCCGGTCGCCTAAGTTTTCGAAAACCGACATGGCCTCCAGGGCAGCTTGTTGCGCGCCGTCATAGTCGATATGCAGCCAGCAAACTTCACCTCGCACCAGCTTAAGCCGCGCCAGACAGCGCCGGCGCTCTGATTCGTCTATAGATAGCACACTGAGCAGCGCTTCGGCCTCGTCTGCCAGCATCAGCGCCCTGCCGCAATCTCGCTGCCGCAGATGCCATGCCAGCGCCATCAATACGTCAAGCCGCGCGGCGCTTGGTAGCGATTTGGGATGAGTAACCAAGCTGGCTTCGAGAGCGGCTAAAGCGTCAGTTAGTATCAGTAAGTTCATACGGTTGCGGACCTATTTCGTTTAATGCGGTTTCGTTTAATCATGCTGCGTAACGAAAACTAGAAGCCTTATTTGGCGCGCCTTTCAAGGCATTTTCTCGCTGAAACGCCCGCCAATAGGGAGTTTGGATAGTTTCATCACCCTCTAACTCGATTTCCCGGCGATCCGGTTTTGCGCTGCTGTGTGCGCCAGGCGCACAAAGGCATCGCATAAATCCTCGACGGCACTGGCTTTGAAAATCAATTCACGCACGCCAGCCCCCTCGGCCCCGGCTCGCAAGGTTTCATCGATGAATCCTGACGCAATCGCCACCGGCAAATCTGCCCGGATTGCGCGCGCCTCGCTCGCCACTTCCAGACCTGACATACCCGGCATGTTGTAGTCACTCACCAGCAGATCAAATCCATCTGGATCGGCGCGCAGTGCATCAAGCGCCTCAGCCTGGTCAAGATAGGCGCTGATACGCAAGCCGCGGCGCTCTAACAATCGCTTGAGCAGAAACACCAATGATTCATCGTCATCGATATACAAAATATGCGAGCCGACTTCTGCAGCGTGTTTTGTTGGCGCGGATGCTGATCGTGCCGCCTCCGGCTCGCGTAGGGCGCGGGATGCGGTAGATGCGGGCACATCAACCACGGGGAGATCAACCACCGGGACATCAACGACCGGCAGGTACAAGTAAAAGGTCGATCCGCGATCAGGCGTGCTTTCCACCACGATAGCGCCCTCGTGGCTGTTGGCAATGCCATGTACCACCGACAAACCGAGCCCGGTGCCTTCGTCAACCGGTTTGGTGGTGAAGAACGGTTCAAATATTCGATTTACTGTAGCGGCATCCATGCCGAGCCCGTTATCGATTACGCTCAGGCGCACCGTGCGACCCGGATGCAGCCTGAATAGCGCGGACAGCGCGGGATGCGTTTGCGCCAGCACCGCATCCAGCACCACGCTGTCGAGTTGAATGTCGATACAACCGGCCTTGCGCCGACATGCCTGAATCGCATGCATCGCATTGGTCGCCAAGTTGATCACCACCTGCTGAATTTGTGTGGCATCCGCCATTACCATCGGCAGGGATGGTGCGCAACGCACCTCCAATGACAGCCCGGCCGGAAGGGTTGAACGCAGCAATCGCGCCGATTCCTCGATGACAGGCTTGAGGTCTACACGCTTGCGCTCGGTAGGTTGCCGGCGGCTGAACGAAAGAATCTGCTGCACCAAGGCGCGAGCACGAATACCGGCTTTACGAATTTCATTGAGGCTTTCGATGGTTTGTGGATTGTTGGCAGCATCTTGATTCGCCAAATCTGCATTGCCGAGAATGGTGGCAAGTATGTTGTTGAAATCATGCGCGATGCCGCCGGCAAGGGTGCCGATCGCTTCCATTTTTTGCGACTCGCGCAGCTGCGATTCCAGCACGCTGCGGGCAACCTCCGCCTGATTGCGCGCTGTCAAATCTCGCACCACCACGTGCACCGCAGGTTCACCGTCAAATACGATGGGGGTTCCCTGCGTTTCCACTTCAACCACGCCACCATCAAACGTCATACCTTTGAATTCGATCACCGGCGCAACTGCCTCGCCTTTCAACATGGTTTGCATCCTCTGCGCGACCATCAATTTAGAAGCGGGATGGACGAAATCAATGAGCGAAGTTCCAATCAATTGCTGCGGCGAAGCCGCGCCGGTCAGCTTTACAAACGCTGGATTTACATAAATAAACCGGCCATTCCGATAGACCACAATCGCTTCTGGCGACCACTCCACCAGCGCACGATAACGCTGCTCGCTATCGGACAGGGCGGTGTTGGCCAAATGGCGTTCAATGGCCAGGCTGGCCAGCTGCGCGCCGCGCTCAATCATCAATAATTCGCTAGCAAGCGCATCGCGCGGCTCGCTGAAATAGAACGCAAACGTGCCCAGCACCTTGCCCGCTGTGCCCAAAATCGGTACCGACCAGCATGCCCGTAAGCCATGTCCCAGCGCAATCTCGCGGTAATCCTGCCACAGATCATTTTGTGCAATATCACTCACAATGACGGTTTTCCCGCTCGCCGCTGCCGTCCCGCACGACCCCACGCCAAGGCCAATTGCAATCCCGTCGATTTCGTCGCAATAAGCTTGCGGAAGGCTCGGCGCAGCGCAATGCAGAAGGTGTTGTCCAGCTGAATCCAAGAGCAGAATCGAACCGCGCATGCCTTCAAACTGCCGTTCGTAATTGCCGATAACCGCGGCCAGAAGAGATGCCAGCGACCCACCCGCTGCCACCGCCTCCAAAACTTTGCGCTCGGTTTCGCGCTCCAGATCGCGCGCGCGGCGGCGCGTAATATCAATCATTACCGCAACGTAGTGGGTGATCCGCAGCAGCTCATCACGCACTGGGGACGTGGTTAACTCGAGCCAAAATGCGCTGCCGTTTTTACGATAGTTGAGCAGCTCACACGAGAACTCCACGCCGTTCATCGCTGCCTCTTCCAAGGCGCCTATGGTCGCTGTGTCGGTTAACGGGCCGCGCAAAAATTCACAGGTCCGGCCTTGCACCTCGTCTTTGCTGTAGCCTGTGACAGCGGTGAACGCGTCATTCACCGAAAAAATTCGCATATCGGGCGTCGTTATAATTACCGCCTGCGAAACGACTTCCAGTGCCGCTCCGACCATGCGCAGTTTCTCTTGGCCAAACTTGAGCGCCGTAATATCCGTTATGGTCAAGAAGAACCCAACGACTTCACCATCCACGCGATGCGGCAGATATTGAACGAGGAAATCGAACGCGGCGCCGCCGTTTCGTTCCACCCGGAACTCGGCTTTGCCGGTTTCACCACGCAGGGCCGCGCGTGCATAAGCCTCGTTATATTGAAAGCGCTCGCCCAGCAGTTCCTGCATACTGATGTTGTGCATTTCACCTGCTGCGCGACCATACCATTCGGCGTAGTGTTTGTTCGCAAAACCACAGCGTAAATCGGTATTCCAATAACCTAGTTTGTCCGGCACGCTTTCTGCGAGAGCGGCTGAAAAGTCCGCACTGTTGCGTAAGGCGAGCTCTGCCTGTTTGCGATTCGTCAGATCCACTACCACCGCGATAGAGCCGTTGAATTTACCGTTCTGCATCCGCGGCACACCGGTGATCTCGACCGGCGCAATACTGCCGTCGGCGCGCTTCACTCTCGATTCATAAGTCGAGGTCTTTCCAGCCCAGCGTGCGGCCCGATGTTCCGCAATGACTGCCGCGTCGTCAGGCACGAATAATTCATCTTCGCGCTTGCCGATCAAATCGGTCACGTTGCAGTTAAACAGACGGGCGAGCGCCGGGTTCACAAATTCCAGCCTGCCGTCGGTATTGGTTACGCTGATGCCCTGACCCATCGTATTGATAATCTGCGCAGCGAAGTGGCGATGTACATCGAGCTCGGCCTCCATGCGTTTACGGTCGGTGAGATCAGTGATGGTGCCACCCATGCGCGTGGCCCATCGCGCCGAATCGCGAACGATCACCGCACGCACCAGCACCGGCACGTAGTGCCCGTCCTTGTGACGCAAGCGCACCTCGCGCTCGTAGCTGAGCGCGTTACTCTTCATGGTCCTCGCAATAAATAGCGAAGCGTCCGGCAAATCGTCGGGATGGGTGATCTCCTGCCATAGGTTAGACGGCGGCGCGATTTCGTCCGCGCCATAACCAAGAATCTCGTACCAGCGCGGCGAACAGTAGATATCGTTATTGATAAGGTCCCATTCCCACACCCCATCAAGCGATCCCAGCCGACTTAGCCTCAGGCGCTCCTGTGAGCGCTTTAGTTTCGCCTCGCTTTGATGTTTGTAAACCGCCAGTTCGATCAAGGCGTCAAGTTCGCGCAGCGAAAACGGCTTCAGAATCGTGCGACAGAATTGGGCAATGTCAGGCGTATCTAACGTTTCTTCAGGTGTCCCGGCCGGTTTATCCGCCGATGCGGCAACGAAATTGCCGGCAGAGGAAGCGCCGCCCGCAGGAATTGAAACGGACGTAGACAGAAAAATGACGGGCAAAGAGTGTTGGGACAGGATCGTTTGTGCCGTTGCCTCACCACTGGCTTGCCCAAGCAAATCGGTATCAATCAGCACCACATCGGGACGCGCCTGCTTGGCCATGGCACTGGCCGCTTCACCATTCGCCGCGTGGCTGAAAGAGTCGTAGCCGAGTGCCGTCAACTGCGCGCGCAGTTCGTGCGCGGCAGCATCGTTGTCAACCATGAGTATCTTTGGCTTTTTCTCTGGCAACGCCATCTCTCAAAATCTTTCCAACTTAGATTTTTGCTCTGTCTGTATAACAATACACCTGGCTTGGTGTTTTGAACTTTTTTGAATAAAATCTTGGCGCCGGATGTGCTTCGCAATACTATTATCAACAAACCGTTGCCACGCTGGTACGCTATTTTTCTGACGGGTACCTGCTAATTGCCTGATCGTTAATCCGTTCGCGCGGCACTACTCTCGTTCAATCTAGCACCTTATGTTCGGAACCAAATACGTTGCCATCAAGTTTGTAAGGCACCAATAAGTAAACGCAAAAACGGGTTTCCCTACCGAGTTCGCTTTCGACCGCAATCGCGCCACCATGCCCCTGAACAATGCCGTGCACCACCGACAGCCCCAAGCCCGTCCCTTCGCCGACCGGCTTGGTAGTGAAAAAAGGCTCAAAAATTCTGGTCAGTGTGACTTCATCTATCCCCGGGCCGTTATCAGCGACCGTGATACGTACCATCTCGCGCCCCGGATGTGCCTCAAACAGGGCGCGTAGTGCTGGTGATAATGGTGGCGATAGTGATGGCGAAAGTGGTGAAGCTAATGTTTTCAATGAACGGGTTCCCGCCAACAACATGGCGGCGATGACCTCAGCCGATAGCGTGTTGAGTCGAACATCAATCCGGCCAACACGAGATTGCATGGCTTGCATGGCATTGGTAGCGAGATTGATCACAATTTGCTCAATTTGGGTCGCGTCCGCCCGCACCCGTGGGACATTCTGATCGCATTGCAAATCAATCGTGATCCGCGCGGGCATGATCGACTTCAGCAGGCGCACCGACTCTTGCATAACGGGTGCAAGCGAGACCAGCTTCAAATCCGTTGGCTGGCGGCGGCTGAACGATAGAATTTGCTGCACCAGATCGCGTGCGCGCGCCGCGGCCTTGGAGATTTCGGCCAGGCTTTCCAGCGCCAGCGGATTTGCTTGTGCATCCATCATGGCCAGTTCGGTATTGCCCATGATGGTCGCGAGAATATTGTTGAAATCATGCGCAATGCCGCCCGCGAGGGTGCCAATAGCTTCCATTTTTTGCGATTCGCGCAGCTGTTCCTCGAGCCGCACGCGCACCGTTTCCGCCTGTTTTTGTGCCGTAATATCCGTGAACGAAAAAACCCGTCCCATGATATGCCGACCGTGCCGCGCGGGCCGTGACTTACGCTCGAACACGCTACCGCCCATCAACTCCAAAATATCAAAAGTCTCGCCGTCAGCCAGACGCAAAGTCTCGGCAAGGTTCTGCCGGTAAACGCCCGGTTCGGCAAAAAGTCCCGCCATAAAACTGTAGACGGCATCATCATCATGAGCGGTCAAAAGCGGTTCGGGCAAACCCCACATCTGGGCGCAGCGACGATTCATATTGATAATCTTGCCCTCGCGACTAGTGAGCAGAATCCCGTCCGCAGTCGCTTCTAATGTGGCCTGAAGCAACGAATTGGTGATCGCCAGCTGCTCTTCCAGGCCGGCTCCGGCACGCAGCGGATTCGCCTGAATTTGCAGCCAATCGCGGCCGTTGTCCGCCACCAGAGAAATTATTTTAGTGGCTGCCATCAGATCACCGCTGGCGCAGCGATAGCTACCTTCAGCATGTTTCTGGAGATGCTGTCCACCGCGCGGCGACTCTTTCCAATCCTCCCAAAAAAATGCATCGGTGAGCCCGCATTCGATGTCGGTAATCGGACGTCCCAATAATTCCTCACGCCGGTAGCCGAGCAGCGCCAGTGTCGGTTTACTGACATCATGAATGGCCAATGAGGCAGGGTCCACCCACAATAAAATCGCCGCGGATTGTTCGGGCGCGAGTGCGCGTCTGGAGATAGTCATTGGATCGTCATTTGGCTGCCGGCATTTTTGGTGCCGATATTTTTGGCGTGGACACTTGGGACGAAGCTTGCATCGAGTCATGCCCTGAGCCAGACGACGGATGACGCGACATACTGTTAGAGTCGGTACTTAGCTCGGCACCGGGCTTCTCGCACAACACACCGCAATCAAAAAAATAAGTAATTCGCCGGCGCGGGCTCAGGTACGCAACCACCTCATGCGAAACCATCGCAGGCCGGATCGATTTGCTGATGCTCACCTCGGTGTCGATATCGAGATCCAACGTGACTGCCGCTTCCTTCGGCACGAGTGGGTCATATAGCTTCACGCGGGGACGCAAGGCCTTGTGTGGATTGACCGAGGTAACGATCCCAATTGCATCGTTGGAAAGTTTTACCAGCGAGCCAGGCGGGTAGACACCCAGGGCACGGATCATGACCTGCAAAATCTGTTCATCAAATTTGCTGCGCAAGCGCGCGAAAATAAAAGCAAGTGCTTCATGTGGGCTGAGCGCATCAGCAAAGTTTTCGGGGTTGCAGAGACCGTCGTAAAAGTTGGTCAACGAAACGATCCGGGCAAGTGGCGTTATTTGGCCGAGCTTCAGCCCTAGCGGATAGCCCGAACCATCCGCAAGCTCATGGTGTTGGGCAATGATCGACCGCATTTCGGGTGCGAGCGCTAGCAGCTCGCCCAACTTTTCTCCTTTCAGCGTGTGGCTTTCATAAACTTTTCGCTCTGGTGCCGTGCGTGCCGATTTTGACGTCGTGAGCAAATATTTCGGCAGTTTTAAAAGACCGATGTCATGCAGTAAAGCTCCCGAACCCAGTAAGCGTGTTTGCTCGGCGGATAAATTGAGGCCTTTGGCCAACATCATGCTAAGTACCGTCACATTCAGGCTGTGGTGGTAAACCTCTTCACCCCCGCAGTTTTCTCCCATCACGTGCAGGGTCACATC
>JBBRFJ010000123.1:0-7836 GCA_038224475.1 Burkholderiales bacterium | reverse complement strand
GTTATTAAGCGGCTAGTGCGTAGTTTTCGTCGTTTGCGACTATTTGTTTGCGGTTGTATTTACGAGGTGACCACCCCTCGGTATGCACGGTTCTGCTTTGATGCCCACGTCGAAACCAGGTCGGCCCCATGTTCGTTGTGTATTCGAAGTATCTCATACAGATGGAACTGAAATTTCGTTTTTCAAGTGTGGCCTAAAGCAGTGCCATCAATTCCATGGGTGCGTCGATGGACGCGGCGGCGTTCCATGTTGTAGGGTCACTGCCACCCAAATAGCCGTAGTTGGCGACCACGCCACGCATGCCCGCCGCATTCGCGGCTTGAATATCGCGGAGATCATCGCCGATATAGAGGCAATGTTCGGCGGCGATGTTGATGAGATTAGCGGCGTGGAGCAGAGGGTCGGGATGCGGCTTTGCACGCTCGCAGGTGTCACCGCAGACCACGCAGGCTGCGGTGATATCGAACCCTAGTGCCGCCGCCAACGGCTTGGTGTAGCGCGTGGCTTTGTTGGTGACAATGCCCCATGCAATACCGCGTTGTTCGAGGATAGATACAAGCTGCGGAATGCCATTAAATAGCACCGTCTCGATGCAAATCGCGCGCTCGTAGTGGGCTAGAAATTGATCGCGAAGCGGCGCGAATTCTGCATCTTCAGGTGTAAAGCCGAAGGCCGCTCCAACCATGCCGCGGGCACCCATTGATACGTGGGGCCGCAATTTTTCCAGCGGCACGTGGGCTAGATTTTTATCGGCGCGGACTTGATTAATGGCTCGCGCCATATCGGGCGCAGTGTCGGCGAAGGTGCCGTCAAGGTCGAACAGCACGGCACCTACATTGCTAAACTTCACCATCAAGTTTTAAGAATGTCGAGCGATTTGAAGCGGGCGTTAAATATCCCGTTCGCGCTGCCGCCCCACCACGTTTCAATCATGGTGGTGTAGAGCGCACGATAGTCGATGACCGGCGGCGGGCCGTCGAGCGCGAATACATCGACGACCGGCGGCGCTTCGCCGTGCAGGCCACCTTTAATGCGGCCGCCGGCGATAAATTGTGAACTTGACCAACCGTGATGTGTTCCGGTTTTGTCATTTTCTTTCGGCGAACGACCAAATTCATCGTAGGTCGCAATAAGCGTGTTATTCCACTGTCCGATTTCAATCATGGCGTTACGGAATGCAGCTATCCCTGATGACAGTCGCGATAAAACATTGCCGTGATGTTTGAGCTGATTCCAGTGCGTATCAAAGCCGGAATGTTGATCGCCGTCGAGGCCGTTGAGGGTGATGTGGATGACGGGCGGGGCCAATCCCACCTGCATTAATTGCACCGCAGCTTTGAGTGCGTCTGCGAATGGGTCGGCGGGAAACTGCGTTTTTAATAGGCCGATTTCTTTTTGTTGGAATGAATTTTCGAGCGCGCGTGCGGGCTTGGTGGCCAAATGTTTAGTGCCTGAAAATTTGCGCGCAGCAAGCCATTCCGAAGGGTGTTGCATTTGCACAACTTTTAATTTTTGACCGCGAAACGGGCCCATGGGATCGGCTTCGCGAATATCGAGGTCATCGAAGGCAATGGCATCAAGCCCCGAATTTGACTGTGGATTTTTTAACATCGCACGGGTGAGCCAGCCGTCGTCATAAAACTCATCGAGGCTTGCGCCGGTGAATTGGGTTTCCAGATCGCGATAATGCTGGTTGGTAATTTCCTGCTGACCAATTCCCTGTAGTAGTGCCAAATCTTTCGCTTCCCAAGCGGGCATCAGCGCGCGAAGCGACGGATGAAATCCATGCGTGTCGGTGACGTGAATCAGCGAATCACCGCGCAGCGCGATATTCGGCCGCAGGTGTTTGTATTTCTCATTCGTGTGCGGCACGAATGTGTTGTAACCGTCGTTTCCCCCTTTGAGATACACCATCACCATCAGTTTGTTGGGTGCAGCCCCAGCAAATGCGTTATGGCGCCATGGCATGCCGACGGCGGGTAAGGCAGCAGCAAGTTGCAGGAAAGCGCGGCGTTTCATAGGTGCATTCAATGGTTTACTTAAATTGAATTATCTAAATTGGTTTACTTAAATTGGCTTACGACAGGCCACGATGTAATTCACCGACACATCGTTATTGAGCGCGTAGATTTTGGTGAACGGATTGTAGGTCATTCCCGTAAACTCCGACACGGTTAAACCAGCATCGCGCGCCATTGACGATAGCTCGGATGGCGTGATGAAGCGTTTGTATTCGTGCGTTCCTTTAGGCAATAGATTCAGCACGTATTCTGCGCCAACAATCGCGAACAAAAACGATTTCGGATTGCGATTGAGGGTGGAGAAAAACACCCAGCCGCCTGGTTTTACCAGCTTCGCTGCGGCGCGAATCGTGGAGGGCGGTTCGGGCACATGCTCGAGCATTTCCATGCAGCATACGCAATCAAAACTTTCAGGCTGTTCATCGGCGATTTGCTCGGCGGCGATGAGACGGTAATCGACTTTTTGCCCGCTCTCGAGCAAGTGCAATTGCGCGACTTTTAGGGGCTTTTCGGAAAGGTCGATGCCGGTGACGTCCGCGCCGCGCACCGCCATACTTTCAGCCAAAATGCCGCCGCCGCAGCCGATATCGATGACGCGTTTTCCTTTGATGCTGACCAGCTTGTCGATGTAATTCAGACGCAGCGGATTGATATCGTGCAACGGTTTGAATTCACTGTTCGGGTCCCACCAACGCGATGCTAATGCGCCGAATTTAGCGAGTTCGGCGGGGTCAACGTTGGAATTGATGGCTTCAGCGGATGACATTTGCATAAATCCTGTCTTTGGGCTAAACCCCAATCAGAAAGCCGCGTTCTAGCAATAAATGCTTGGCAAGCCGCCCCGATGCTAGGGTTTAATTAATCTGGTTAGATGATTTTTGAAGAAAAACGTTGCTGCCAAATGTTACTTTTGGATTTAATCTCTGCAATATCTAGTCTAGTCAAGACGCGATTATCCATGATGAGTTCCCCGGCGACCCACGAATGGGTCACTTGCTCGCGTCCGGCAGCATGAAACAAATGCGATGCGGGATCATAACAAGGCAGGCATTCGATATCAGACAAATCCACCGCCACCATATCAGCCGATTTGTTTGGCACGAGCGAGCCTATTTCGTTGTCCCAGCCCAACGCTCGTGCACCGTTTAACGTGGCCATTTCCAGCGCCAGATGTGCGGGCAGTGCTGCGGCATCGCCTGAGATGCCTTTCTGTAGCAACGAAGCCAGGCGTGTCTCTGCGAGCATATCAAGACGATTGTTGCTCGCGCAGCCGTCGGTGCCGACGCCAACGTTGATGCCGGCATCAAGCATCGCTTTAATTGGTGCGATGCCACTGCCCAGTTTGAGATTCGAGACGGGGCAGTGCGCCACGTGCACACCGGCGCTCGCGAACAGCTCAATTTCAGCTTGATTGGTGTGCACACAATGCACCGCGATCAAGTTCGGACCAAGCAAACCAAGGCGCTGCAAACGTTCAATCGGGCGCATGCCGTGCTGCTTGACACCGTCTTTAACTTCAAAATCGGTTTCGTGGATGTGCATCATGATTTGCACATCCATTTCGCTGGCAATGGTGATGATTCGTTGGATCGTTTGATCGCTCACTGAATAGGGCGCGTGTGGCGCCAACATCAGCTTTAGGCGTGGCTCGTTGAGGAACTCTTCGCGGGTCGCCGTTGCCCGCGCCAAATAAGCGTCAGTATCAGCGGCATAACGCGTCGCGAATTCCAGAATCGCGCCACTAACTGACGCGCGCATCCCCGATTTCAGCGCCGCGCGCGCTGCAACGTCATGATAAAAGTACATGTCTGCGAAACAGGTGGTGCCGGATCGAATCATTTCCGCTGTGGCCAGCTCTGTGCCGTCGTAGACATATTCGGCCGAAAGATGCTTGAGTTCAGCAGGCCAAACATGATCGTTCAACCAAATCATGAGCGGCTGATCATCGGCGAGGCCGCGCATCAGCGTCATGGCAGCATGGGTATGAAGATTAACCAAACCGGGAATCAATACATGGGTCGCCAACACGGTTTCCGGCGCGCCTGCATACTGCTTTTTAGCGTCGGTGGTCGGCAATATTGCCTCGATACGGCCATCAGCGATTGCGATGCTGTGGTGTTCAAGAACGGTGGCGCGGGGCTCGACCGGGATGATCCATCGGGCAGAAACGAGGTGGAGATTGGCGTGCGTGGTCAAAGGAAAGTGCTCGTTAGAAAGTTGATGTTGATTACTGACTTATGATTATCGCAGCAGTGAGCTTCGTATACCTAAGCTCGCAGCAAAAAAGCTCTGAAATGGGATCAACTCGTTTGGAACGATTGCGTGGATAGTTACAGCGAGCTTTAGCAGCAAGTAACGCCAGCAAGCGACTTTACACAAATAGAAGGAGTCGGGAACTTGTCCAGAAACTAAAAGCCCCGCAGAAGCGGGGCCTTTAGCTTGAATCAACTTACTGGTATGCGTTTACTTATTTGAAACGCCCTTGAACTCGATATCTACACGGCGGTTCTTGGCGCGACCTTCGGCAGTCTTGTTGGTGGCTACTGGCTGTGTTTCGCCTTTGCCCAAGGTGCTGATCTTGGCTGCTGCGATGCCTTGCGAGACCATATAGTCCTTCACTGCAGTGGCGCGACGCTCAGAAAGCTTCTGGTTGTACGCGTCTGTACCGATAGAATCGGTATGACCGGTTGCGATGATAATTTCAACATCAATCTGCTTCATCTTGGTGATGGCGTCGTCAATCGATTTTTTACCAGCTGGCTTTAGAACTGATTTGTCGAAATCAAACAAAGCCTCAGCTTGAATAGTAATGCTGGCCTTGACTGCTACAGGTGCTGGCTTAGCTGGCTCGACGGGTGGTTTTGGTGCTTCAACCGGCTTCGGTGCCTCGACTGGTTTTGGTGGCTCAACTTTTTTGGCAACACAATCGGGGTGGTCTACGCTGTTCAGTTCCTGAACGCAGGCACCTGACCCATCGCGAACGGCGTTGCCCTGAGAGTCAAGCAAGTTTGGGGTGACGCCGGCCATTGCGGTGGCCATAAACACAACCGGGGCGGCTGCAAGTAGCTTAGTGATCAGCGAACTCTTCATTTCATACTCCCGAGATAATTAAAGATTTTTGTCGTAGCCAGCGTAGCGGAAAATAAAAAAGCGGGGAATCTGGAGACTAAAAGTGATAGGTCATGCGAGCAAGAGCTTGATTCAATAAAATACAAATCTTCTACTCAATATCAAGCTTAGATGCTTCAAATGCTTGCAAAATGATACACGAATCGTTCTGTTGCATACAAACAAGGCCGCGTTTTAGCCCGACGTGCGTAGCTTTAGTTGCAGATAAACAACACCCGCGGGCAGTTTCGTCACTCATATTTGGATTATGTGCTTCAAACACCATGGGTAGTACCTGCCCCTCCTAATCAGCCCTAACCAATTGTGGTTTCCATCCTCTTTCGTGCACGGCAGATGGATATTTCATGCCGACTGTGTTAAATTACTAAGTTGAACATTTTGTAATTATCTTATAAATCAATGGCTTGCGTCGCAATTAGGGCGCAGACACAAATGCTACATCGTTAAGGTCGGTTTTAAAACCAGATTAGGAGCTTGGACGCCGCATCAAGCGTAAGCACCTCATTCCCAACACTCGGTCTGCCGGTGAGAAATACCACCAATCCACGCGACCACCGCAACCAACAACAATAGCAACATACTGATAAAAAAAGGCATTATCGTGACCGACCCGCAATTGCCGCAATTTGCCAAAGAGACACACCCGATTTCGATCGAATCGGAGATGCGCACCAGTTATCTTGAATACGCGATGAGCGTCATTGTCGGTCGCGCGTTGCCTGATGTGCGCGATGGCTTGAAGCCTGTACATCGACGTTGCCTGTTTGCGATGTTCGAGCAATCGAACGAATGGAACAAGCCATTCAAGAAATCAGCTCGTATCGTTGGTGACGTGATGGGTAAGTACCATCCGCACGGCGATACTGCGATTTACGACACAATCGTGCGTATGGCGCAAGATTTTTCCTTGCGCTACCCGCTGGTTCAAGGGCAGGGTAACTTCGGTTCGGTTGACGGCGATAACGCGGCAGCGATGCGTTACACCGAAATCCGTATGTCCAAAATCGCCGCTGAGTTACTGGAAGATCTGGATCGCGACACGGTCGATTTTGGCCCGAACTACGACGGCAGCGAACGCGAGCCGCTCATTCTGCCGGCGAAGTTCCCGAATTTGCTCGTTAACGGTTCAGGTGGCATCGCGGTAGGCATGGCGACCAACATACCGCCGCATAATTTGAACGATATTTGTGATGCTTGCCTTGCAGTACTGGACAATCCGCAAATTGATATTGAAGCCTTGATTGATATTGTTAAAGCGCCTGATTTCCCCACGGCCGGCATCATTTATGGCACCGAGGGTGTACGCGACGGTTATCGTACCGGTCGCGGTCGCGTCATCATGCGCGCTCGAACTCATTTCGAGCCGCTCGAAAAAGGCAGCCGCCAGGCCATTATTATTGATGAGCTGCCGTACCAAGTTAACAAAGCGAACTTGCTGATCAAAATCGGCGAATTGGTGCGCGATAAAAAGCTCGAAGGCGTATCGGATTTGCGTGATGAATCCGATAAATCCGGCATGCGTGCCGTGATTGAATTGAAGCGCGGGGAAGTGCCGGAAGTGGTGCTGAACAACCTCTACAAAATGACGCAGATGCAGGACACGTTTGGCATGAACATGGTCGCGATTTGCGACGGTCAGCCAAAATTACTGACACTGAAGCAATTCCTCGAAGCGTTCCTGCGCCACCGTCGCGAAGTAGTCACCCGCCGCACCGTATTTGAGCTGCGCAAAGCGCGTGATCGTGGCCATATTCTTGAAGGTTTGGCGGTCGCTTTGTCGAACGTTGACGAGATCGTCGAGCTGATTAAATCTGCGCAAACACCGGCCGAAGCTAAAGTAAAGCTGATGGGCAAGGTATGGCGCTCCAAGCTGGTCGAAGAAATGCTGGCGCGTACCGCGGCAGACGCAGGCGTTGAAGCGTATCGGCCCGAAGGTTTGGCGAAAGAATTCGGTCTGCACAATAACGGTTATCGCCTGTCGGACGTACAAGCGCAGCGCATTCTTGAAATGCAACTGCAACGCCTGACCGGTCTTGAGCAAGACAAGATTGTCGCCGAGTACAAAGAAGTGATGGATCGCATTACGGATCTGCTGGACATTCTCTCCAAGCCTGAGCGGGTGAGCGCGATTATTGCGGAAGAATTGACGGCGATTAAGGAAAAATTTGGCGACAAACGCCGCTCCGAAATCGTCATCAACGGCCAGCAAATGTCGATGGAAGACTTGATCGCAAAAGAAGAAGTAATCGTCACCATGTCGCACACGGGTTACATCAAGTATCAGCCGGTGGATGACTATCGATCGCAGAAACGCGGCGGACGCGGCAAGCAAGCGACGGCGATGAAAGAGGATGATTTCATTGAGACGCTGTTTATCGCCAACACCCACGATTACGTGCTCTGTTTTTCCAATAAAGGGCGCGTGTATTGGGTAAAAGTGTATGAAATTCCGCAGGGTTCACGCGGCTCGCGTGGCAAGCCGATTGTGAATCTCTTGCAGATGCAAGCCGATGAGAAAATCAGTGCAGTACTGCCGGTAAAAGCATTTGTTGAAGACAAATTTGTGTTCTTCGCAACCTCGGAAGGCGTGGTCAAGAAAACGGCATTGTCTGATTTCAGCAATCCGCGCAAGGCCGGCATTATCGCGATTGCCTTGGACGAAGGCGATAACCTGATCGGTGTTGCA
>JBBRFJ010000122.1:0-7888 GCA_038224475.1 Burkholderiales bacterium | reverse complement strand
TTGTTTTAGCTGTTCCAGAATGGCGGGGTTTTCGAGGGTCGAAATGTCTTGGGTGATGGGCTCATTTTTGGCAATCGAGCGGAGCAGGCGGCGCATGATTTTTCCGCTTCGTGTTTTTGGCAAGTTATCGCCAAATCGAATATCTTTCGGCTTCGCGATCGGGCCAATTTCTTTCCCTACCCAGTCACGCAATTCTTTTGCAATCGCGATTGCGGCATCGCCGGTGGGTCGGGCACCTTTGAGCACCACAAACGCAACAATCGCCTCGCCAGTCAAATCATCTGGCCGCCCGACGACCGCCGCTTCCGCCACCAGTTTGCTATTAGAAACTAACGCCGATTCGACTTCCATTGTGCCGAGGCGATGGCCGGAAACATTGAGCACATCATCAATACGACCCATGATGGTGAAATAGCCATTCACTTTGTCACGCACCGCGCCATCGCCAGCCAAATAGAGTTTGCCGCCCAGCTCATCGGGGAAATACGTTTTTTGAAAACGCTCAGCATCATTCCAGATCGTGCGCGCCATTGACGGCCAAGGACGCTTCACCACCAGAATACCGCCATTGCCGTTTGCTACATCGTGCCCCGCCTCATCGACAATCGCAGCTATGATCCCGGGCAACGGTAGCGTGCAGGAGCCAGGGGTGAGCGGCGTCACGCCAGGCAGCGGCGTAATCATGTGCCCGCCCGTTTCCGTCTGCCAAAACGTGTCGACAATCGGACAGCGACTACCGCCAATATTTTCGTAATACCACATCCACGCTTCGGGGTTGATCGGCTCGCCGACCGATCCCAAAATCCGCAGACTCGATAAGTTGTAATTTCGTGGATGGGTTTTGGGATCTACTTCACCCGCCTTAATCAGCGAACGGATCGCGGTTGGCGCTGTGTAAAACACACTCACTTTGTGCTTCTCGATCATCTGCCAGAAACGGCCTGCGTTCGGATATGTGGGAATGCCCTCGAACACTAACTCCGTCCCGCCGACCGAAAGCGGGCCATACGCAATATACGAGTGACCGGTCACCCAACCGATGTCAGCGGTGCACCAGAAAAGATCATTTGGCTTGTTGTCAAAAGTCCATTTCATCGTGAGATGCGCCCACAACAAATAGCCCCCGGTTGAATGCTGAATACCTTTCGGCTTACCGGTCGAACCGGACGTATAAAGAATAAAAAGTGGGTGCTCGGCGTTAACCCAGGTGGGCTCACACACGTCGCTCTGCGCGGCCTCAATCTCATGCCACCAATGATCACGTCCGGGAACCATGGTCACCTCATTTCCAGTACGGCGCAGCACGATCGCAGCTTTGACATGGTCACAGCCACCAAGGCTAAATGCTTCGTCAACAATCGCTTTGATCGGTAACGCTTTACCGCCGCGCATTTGCTGGTCAGCCGTAATCAGTGCGGTGGCACCGGTATCGACAATGCGTTCCTGCAAACTTTTGGCTGAGAAACCGCCAAACACGACCGAATGAATTGCACCGATGCGCGCGCACGCTTGCATCCCCACCACGCCGTCGATAGTCATCGGCATGTAGATGATGACGCGATCACCTTTGGACACCCCCAGCGATTTCAAGGCATTGGCAAATTTACAAACCCGCTTGTGCAATTCGCGGTAAGTGATGTTGGTAACACTGCCATCATCGGCCTCGAAAATAATCGCAGTCTTTTCAGCATTTCCGTTGGCAAGATTACGGTCAAGGCAGTTGTAGGACGCGTTTAGTTCACCATCATGAAACCAGCGATAAAACGGTGCGTTCGACTCATCGAGCACTTCAGTAAATGGCTTGTGCCAGGTAAGCGCCTCGCGCGCATGCTTTGCCCAAAATCCCTGATAGTCGTTCTCGGCCTCGGCGCACATTGCGAGATATGCCGGCATACCTGAAATATTGGCTTGTTTGATCATTTCCTCAGAGGGAGGAAACGAGCGACTTTCTTGCGTCACCGACTGGATACCCGACATCATCTTCTCCTCGATTACTGCGTTGATTTCGCGACTTTTATTATTGAACAACCTTGATCGCGATCTTGTTATAGCACAAATGACAAAAGGTCGACGCGCTCAAAATGCATCGTTTGCGGCTGATTAGCAGCCCGGCAACCCCTGTCACAAGGGCGAAATCAACTCCCGTTGTAGGGCAAAACCCAAAATTATTATAAATCGCTTACCTGAAAAGTAAATATATCTTATATCTTATATAAGAGTTGTTGACGACATCACCTATTCCGTGTAATTTGGTTGGTGCTCCGAACGCTACATCTTGTCTTGTTCAGCACGACATTTTTCTTTTTATAAATTTTTTTGCTTCCGATTCAAAATCCCCATCGACCGCGAGCCGCTATGAGCGCCATGAACGAATTGAAAGATATAAATCTCACCGCGACGCAATTGGCAGGATCCAGCACTTTGCTTGGTGACTATTGGCCCGGCATTCAGATTTACTATCCGCCGGTTAAATACGCGCCTGCGCTGGGGCTTTACGAAGATCTTGAGCAAGCCTCACTGCGATTCAAAAAGCACGCGTGGGGCACGCCTGCCCACACGCTTATTTTTGATCTGGAAGACGGGTGTCGACAAAAAGAGATGTCGCGGGAACTGTTGAGGATGGAGCTGCCGCACATGCCACGGCGCAAAGAGGTCCAAGTGGCGCTGCGCATCAATCCATTTCGCACCGAAGAATACGAAAAAGATCTTCAACTTATTCGCGATTTAGCGGACCATATTGACGTTGTGATGCTCGCAAAAGCGGGCGAAGCGTATGGGTCGCCCGAAATTCGTGACTTATCCGCTGTGCTCGTGGGCTTGAACCATCGGATCACGATTCAACCCATTATCGAACATCCGAAGTCGCTGAAAATAGCGCCTGATCTGATGCAATACGCGACCGTAAAGCACGTCGTTTTTGGTATCCATGATTTCTCAAAAGCGATGGGTATTCAAATCACACCACGCAACTGGACGGTCGAACTCGCCTACTTCATGAATCAAGTATTGTTTGAGGCGCGGATCGCCGGTAAGGGCGTTATTGGCGGGGTTGAGACACTGATTGGCAGCTCGGCAATGCCAGAAACTTTTGTTGAGCCCGATGATGTGCGGCGCTGGTTGGATTTACACGGTGATGAAGAGTCCCGCGTGGTCTATAAACATGCTTGCGAAGAATCCGCGATGGGCATGACCGGCAAGCAAGTTATTCATCCGTCACACATCCACCCCTGCAAGGTTGCTTATACCCCTTCGCCCACCGACACCAAAACCAAGATCGCGATTTTAAAGGCCGCGATTGAGGCCGATGCGTTACTCGGCGGCGCGATTAAATTCAACGGCGAGATGCTTGATCCGCCGATGTTCGGCAAGGCCTTGCAAACGCTGTTGCGGGCGCACGCCTTGCATGCCCTATCGGATGAAGGCAGTGCGTTTGCAATTGAAGTGCTGCGTAAATTGCCTGCACAAGTGGTCCGCGAGAACTGGCCATACGGCATCATTCTTTAAGAAGATAGATATTAGAGAGCGCCATTTGGCGGGCGTTGCGGAGCATAAATGCGTCGAAACGGCTGTCAATGCTAGCGATAACGTTTTATAACCAACCTGGATCGACGCGTTGATCCGCGAGAACTTGCCCGCATGAATGCTAAAGCCAGCGAATTTAAATTCGCACCCTTCCCCAATTGGACTTGGAATGTCCCCGACTTTTTTAATATTGGCGTCGCTTGCACGGACGCACACGTTGGCACCGAGATTGAAAATCGTATCGCGATGATTGTCGAGGACGACGCGCTCGGCACGATCACGTCAACCTACGGTGAACTGGCGATTCGCACCAGCCAATTCGCGCAGCTGCTGCGTAAACACGGCGTAAATCCCGGCGATCGCGTTTTGATTCGCCTACCGAATTCAATTGACTATCCGACCGCGTTTTTGGGCGCGATGAAAGCCGGCTGCATCGCGGTACCGACTTCAACTTTGCTAACGGCAGAAGAAGTTTTATATCTTGCCAAAGATTCTGGGGCTAGAGTTTTGGTGATGGATAAGGCGTTCTGGCCACAGCTTGCGACGCGAATTGCGGAAGCTCCAGAATCCGCGCTGATCCTGCTCTCAGATGGCGGCCAGCAGATTGAAAACTCGCCTATTAAAGTACTGGACCTCGCGCCCGCGCTTAAAGCAATCACGGCTTTTTCCGCGCCGCATGCTACCCGCGCAAACGATCCCGCCTACCTCGTTTATACGTCCGGCACCACAGGTTATCCGAAGGGAGTGCTGCATGCACATCGCGCCTTGATAGGTCGCGAACCCGCATCAGAATATTGGTTCAATTTCGACAAAAAAATCGTCGACCGTATCTTGCATTCAGGCAAATTTAATTGGACCTATGTACTCGGCTCCGGCTTGATGGACCCGCTCTATCGCGGTAAGACCGTCATCGTGCATGAAGGTAAAAATGATGCAAATTTGTGGACGCGGCTGATCGCAAAGCACAAGGCAACTATTTTCATCGGCGTGCCCACCATCTACCGCCAAATCATACAAAAGACCACGACAACCCAAGCGGACGTGCCTACGCTGCGATTTTGCATGAGCGCGGGTGAGCATTTGTCGGACGATATGCTGGGCGCATGGCGCAGCCGTTTTGGCGTGGATATTTATGAAGCCGTTGGCATGAGCGAGTTTTCATACTATTTGTCGCAATCGGTGCATCGGCCGATTCGCGCGGGCTCGGCCGGTTTCGCGCAGCCGGGGCATCAAATTAAATTAATAAATCCCGATACGCTCGCTGAAATTGCGCAAGGCGAAGAGGGCATGATTGCCGTACCTGAGAATGATCCCGGATTATTTTTGCGCTACTGGAATCTGGATGAGGAAACCGCGAAATATAAACACGATGGGTATTTTTTTACCGGCGACTACGCAAAAATCGATGAGGATGGCTATCTATGGTTTTTAGGCCGCCGCGACGACATTATCAAAAGTTTTGGTTATCGCGTCTCACCTTATGAAGTTGAACGGGTGTTGAAATCGCATCCCGCGGTGGCCGATTGCGCCTGCGTGGCCGAGGAAGTCGAGAAGGACAAATTGATTGTCAGCGCCTATGTCATCGCGCAGCCGGGTCAAACTATCTCTGCAGAAGAATTGCTCAAATTCGGCCAGCTTCATCTGGCCGCCTACAAAGCACCCAAGCGGGTTTATCTGGCAAAGGATTTCCCGCGGACCAAGAATGGTAAAATTCTACGCAGAGAGATATCTCCGGCGATTGCATTGGCGAAATCCAGCTAGCCTGAAATAGCAAAGCAGTAACAATCGTACTTTATGTTTGATTTTTGCCCGGCAAAATTGTTTTTGCCGGGTTTATCTATTTTTATTCTAGACCGCGAAAATATGGCTTCTAACGAAAATAAACGTCCGATGAAACCTTTGCCTAACTTCATCTTTATGAGTCGCTGGTTGCAGCTGCCACTCTACCTTGGGTTGATCGTGGCTCAAGGCGTTTACGTTTTCCACTTCTGGGTTGAACTCGTGCATTTGGTCGAAGCAGCATTTGGAAGCCAGACTGCGCTGCAGGCCATTCTTGACAGCGTCACCGTGAAAAGTACGATTGCGGGCGCGATACCCGTTGTGCCGCCGACCAAACTCACCGAGACGGTCATTATGTTGGTTGTGCTTGGCTTGATCGATGTGGTGATGATTTCGAATCTGCTGATTATGGTGATTGTAGGCGGCTATGAGACTTTCGTGTCCCGCATGAATTTGCAAGATCATCCTGATCAGCCAGAGTGGTTGTCGAGCGTGAATGCGTCAGTTTTGAAAGTCAAACTTGCGACAGCCATTATCGGAATTTCATCAATCCATTTGCTAAAAACGTTTATCAATGCTGATAGTTACGACGTAAAGGTGCTGGTCGCGCAAACCAGTATTCACGTTACCTTCTTGCTGTCTGCCATGGCAATTGCAGCATGTGATCGCATCATGCCGCATGCGGCAAAAACGAATAGCCACTAGATCGGAATCCACATGAACCCGCAAACTATCATCAAGCAAGAAGATTTCATTGCTTCCGTCGCCGACGCATTCCAATACATCAGCTACTACCACCCTGTTGACTACATCAAGGCGCTGAATGAGGCCTATGAACACGAAGAATCGCCCGCTGCAAAGGACGCGATGGCGCAGATATTGATCAATTCGCGCATGGCCGCTGAAGGCCATCGTCCGATTTGTCAGGACACCGGTATCTGCATCGCCTTTGTGCGCGTGGGTATGGACGTGCGATTTGATGCCGCGCTGTCGCTCGCGCAAATGGTGAATGAAGGTGTGCGGCGCGCCTATACGGATGTGAATAACCCGCTACGAGGCTCGATGCTGACGGACCCGGACGGTCAGCGAAAAAACACCGGCGACAATACGCCGGGCGTAACCCACGTTGAACTGGTCCCAGGCAACACGGTCGAAGTCACCGTCGCGGCCAAAGGCGGTGGTTCGGAAAATAAATCCAAATTTGCGATGCTGCTGCCATCCGATAACGTGGTTGATTGGGTGTTGCAGCAATTGCCGGTGATGGGCGCAGATTGGTGCCCCCCCGGCATTTTGTCTTTAGGCATTGGTGGCTCGCCTGAAAAAGCGATGCTGATGGCGAAATGGGCGCTGATGGAGCCGATCAATATTCACGAACTGCAGGCACGTGGACGCGCAGGTGAAAAACTTAGCCGGACCGAAGAATTGCGTCTCGAAATATTCACCAAAGTAAACGCGCTCGGCATCGGCGCGCAAGGCTTGGGCGGGCTTTCCACCGTCCTCGATGTCAAGGTCGTGGATTACCCGACCCATGCCGCTTCAAAGCCTGTCGCGCTGCTGCCAAATTGCGCGGCAACCCGTCATGTGCATTTCACGCTGGATGGTTCCGGCCCTGCCGCGCTCACGCCACCCTCGCTCGAGGATTGGCCGAAGTTGGTAATGGATGTATCCACTTCCAAACGCGTCAATATCAACGGCATCACCCGCGAACAATTGGGAGAGTTGCGCGCAGGTGATCGAGTATTGCTGACAGGTAAAATTTTGACGGGTCGCGATGCCGCGCATCGTCGCCTGATAGACATGATGAATCGCGGTGAAAAATTGCCGACCGATTTCACCAATCGCATCATTTATTACGTCGGACCGGTCAATGCCGTCCGTGAAGAGGTTGTCGGGCCTGCCGGCCCCACCACTGCCTCACGGATGGACAAATTCACAGCACCAATGCTCGAAAGGACCGGCTTGATCGGCATGATCGGAAAATCAGAACGCGGTGCGGCAACGGTCGAGGAAATCAAAAAAATGGGTGCAACCTACTTTATTGCGGTCGGTGGCGCGGCCTATCTGGTTTCAAAAGCGATAAAGGCATCCCGCTTGGTGGCATTTGAAGACTTGGGCATGGAAGCGATTTATGAATTCGATGTAAAAGATATGCCCGTCATTGTCGCAGTCGATTCGCTGGGAAATGCGGTACACAAAACCGGGCCCGCCGCGTGGCGTGAAAAAATTGCGAGTAGTGTTGGCAAAATCCCGGTTGTCACTGCGTAGCGTTGTAGGTTCGCAGCACTTTGGCTGCGTAACTTCGTAAGCAACATTCAAACTTTCTGCCGCCTTTATCGTCACCGTTGGCTCACCTCTTTTCCAAAGTCTTAAATGCTTCCCCAAGGTTCTGCCGATTCATTTTTTCTAGCCCGCGCAGCAAGCTCAAGCGCTGCAGCCGCACAAAACGCTCCACTCTTCATTGTTACCTCCAATGCGCAAGATGCTGAACGGCTAACCTCCGAAATAGCGTGGTTCGCGCCGAAGCTTCGCGTCCATCGTCTGCCCGATTGGGAGACCCTGCCCTACGAT
Source organism: Burkholderiales bacterium (assembly GCA_038224475.1). GTDB lineage: Bacteria > Pseudomonadota > Gammaproteobacteria > Burkholderiales > Usitatibacteraceae > UKL13-2. The sequence continues at coordinate 19 of JBBRFJ010000122.1, read as the reverse complement.
CATTTTTCACCGCATCCTG
>JBBRFJ010000121.1:0-8123 GCA_038224475.1 Burkholderiales bacterium | reverse complement strand
GGTCGCGACGCGACGCGCTTTGTCGGGAGAAGCCACGTCGACGAGATACAGATCGCCCGCCAGCGGCACCAGCAAACGCTGACCGTCCGGTGACCAGCTGTAATCAACAATGCCGCGCAAACTCGCGGTGCGCTCGCGCTCGCGACGCGCTTTTTCTTCATCCGAAATAGTTTCGTTGGGTTGCAACAACTTTGAATCAATCAAGCGCCGCATTGCCTTGTCACGCAGGTTGTATTCCCACAAATCGAGCTGGAATTGATCGTCGTCCCGACCACGCAAAAAAGTCACCCGCGTCCCATCCGGCGAGACTTTTACCTTGCGCGGACTCGGTCCAGAAAGCTCGGGGTCGGTATGTAATCGCTCAATCGACAGGCGTTCGGCTGAAACGGGATTGGCTAGAAATGGGGCAGCAATTAGCATAATAAATACGAGAAAAAAGGCGCGCATGGTGAACAGTTAATGAGGTGTTGAGAAGAGACAACGATGATTGTTAGCGGAGACTGAGCGGACGTGAATGATGCTTAGAAACGATGGTCAAAACGAGAAAAACACAACACCCGCACAATATCAGCAAGCTGTCGCTTGGCAACAGCGGGCGCGATAAAAAATTAAACCCCTAGGAAGGGCGGGCTTCTCAGGTGGAAAATGGTCAGAGAAAGCCGCCGATATTAGGGTTTTATTTTTATTAGCCCGACCTGTCTGCCGTCGGACTGAACGTATTTTTTTCAGTCGTCGGGCCTAATTGCTAGTTTTAAACTGATCGATGCGTGCCAACCCGCAGCGCGACCAAAATCGCATTCAACCTATCTCTGGACGCGGCATCCAGATGCGAAAAACCCAACGCATCGGCGGTTAATTTGTCGATACTTGGAGCCGCGTCAGCAGACGCTTTACCTTCCATCGCCATCTTCATGGCGCGTAATTTCAAGTCGCGCCGCGCCGCCTGAAATGCAGTGGGGGACGCAATATCGAGCGCCGATTCGAGTTGCAGCAGCGTAAGCTTTTGCGCTTCCTGAATTTTGACGGCGGCGCCTAAATCTGTCGAGATTGCGGTGCCCGCTTTGGCGCGAGCCAGACGGGCGGCCAAGGCTTGTTCCCACACGTTGGGCAGCGCAGAAATCGCCGCATAGCGGTCATCAATATTTTCTGCTGCAGGCGTATTTTCGAGCTCTTCACAAATGGCCAGCTTGGCGTTCAGCGCATCGCACTTCGCGTCCCACATGCGTTGTGCGCTCGAAGCAATGAGCTTTTGTGCGGCTTCGCGTGCGCTGCGAAATTGGCTGTCAAGTTTTGCGGCGTCCGCGCGCGGCGCCTCACCGGCGCGACGCCATGCGCTATCGGTGTCGATGAGCGTGCGTTTGATGTCTGCCACCGCGGTGGCCTCGTTCAACGCGGACACGGTTGCGATCAATTCTTCGCGCGCTGATTTATTCGCCTTGAACTCCGCGTCGCGCGCATTGAAAGCGGCGTCGCGCTGCGTAAATACCGCATCAGTTGCCGTTTTGAATGCCGTCCATACGGCGTTTTCAACATTGCGGGCAAGCGGCATCGATTTGGCTTCGCGCTGCCATTCGGCTTGCAGCTCGCGTACTTTTGCAATCACATCACGCGCCTGTGCGTCAGCCGCCAGCGCCTTTGCGCGCTCGATCAGACGGTCACGTTTGGATTGCGCCACACGCCGCGCTTCAAACAAGGGCGCTTCGATGCGCGCCAATGATTTGCGCATCCGCGTCAATAATGCCTCGCGGGCTTTGTGCGGCACGGTATGTTCAACCGGGCCCAGCTTGCGCCACTCAGTTTGGAATGCGTCAAGCGCGCGGGCCAGTTCTTTGAAATCATGCGCTCCGTCATCGGCAAATGGTGCGGAATCCAAGCTGGCAATCAGTTTGTTTCGTGTATCTAAATTCTCTTGACGCGCCGCCTTGAGTTTCGCCAAATGCGCGGCGACCGGCGTGTAGGCCACTTTAAGCGCGCCATCAAATCGCTGCCACAGCGAACGGCTGGTCGCGCCGCCCAACCGGTCACATTCCTTCCACCGTTCACGCAGGCTTTCGATGGCATCGGCATGCTGTTTGATTGATAGTTTTGGCAACTTGGCCGCACGCTTCTCCTTTGGCGGATGGGCATTAGCAGCGCTTGCCTCTGCAGCCGGCGCGGGTTCTGTGGGCTTGGTTGATGAAAGCTCGGCCGCACTGGCGTCGCCCTCCGCTAACAAAATTTCCGCATTGGCGCCGGGCAGGGCGGGGGTGGGCAGGATAACGCCATCGGTAAGTTTCCCAAGCTCTGCCGCGGTTGCCGCATCGGCCGCCGCCGCAACGTCGATACTTGCAACCTCACTAGTCGCAGCCACGCCGGTGACCTGCCTCGCCAGCGCCTCGGCTTCCAGCACCAGATCATCGCGAACCCGCCCACCGCCCCAGTGCTGCCAGCCTTTTAAGCGTGCATATTCAGCCTGGAGCGCCTCAATACGCTGGCTGAGCGCCCCGCCATTTTTGGATGCCGCACCGTTCGATAACGCGTCATCAATGGCAACTAAATGTTTATTGGCTTCGGCCAGGTGGCCCTCGGCAATCGCCGCTTCACCCGCCGCCACAATGGTCGATAGCACTTCTACCTTGGCCTCTTTTGAAGCTTGACGTTCGTCGGTTTGTTTCTGCTTTTTCACGGCATGCTTTTGTTGACGTTGATCTCGTTCATTCATTTGCCACTCATCAAAGCGTGCAGTTAAAGGTGCCGCCATTTTTTGATCAGCCATGTCAGGTAATGCGTGCCAGCGTGCGCCGGGCCTCGCCGTCGTGGGTATGGTCGGTGCGACGGGTGCGACCGGTGCGATTTCCGATGACGGATCGAGCGCTGGCAGCGCGCTGGGATCACCCTCGGCGTTGGCTATTGTTGCTGTTTCATTTGCTGCCACTGCCGCCAATTCTGCGGGTATCGGTGTGACCACCGGTTGCGGTTGCTCCAGTTCATCCAGAATCGTGAGCCTTGCCACCACTTGCTGCGACGCGAGTAACGACGCGTTTAGTGACGACACTAATGCTGCCACTTTTTCAATTGCTTTTGCGGTCTTTGCCGTACCCATCGCATTTGTAGCATCTACGTTGGCGCCTGGCGCAACTGAGGAATCCTGAACCGGTGCCGACACCAGCAGTTGTTCAACCGATTGATCCAGCGCTGAAAGCTCGTGGCGATCTTTTATGCCATTAGCGCAATCCAATGCCATCGCGTTCAGCATCGTAATAGCTTCAGCTGCTTCCGCCATCCAGCGATGGGTGGTGAGCTGTTTGTCACCGCGTTCGCGGGTGACGGTTGTTAACGTCGCCCAGTGTTTTGCATATGCGCTTTTGGTGTCGTCCGCTAAATGCGTTTGATCAAGTGCTGCCCAAGCGCGATCCAGCTCGACTAATCGATTTGCTGGAATCAGCGGCTCGGCCACCAGCGCGGCAGCGGAAACAATCAAAGCGTGGGCTGCTTCATTATTTTCGCGATGTGCGACCACGGCCTCGTAGCGTTGTTTGGCGGCGCGATGCACTTTGCGGTCATGGGTGCGAAATTCGCGTTCTGCCGCTTTTAACGATTCTTCGCTGCTTAGGGCCATCACTGCCGCGCATTTGATATCGATCACCGGCGCGTCTATCGCAATCGACAATAGCGCCGTGTCGTCGCCCTTGGCCGCGTTAAAGCGGCTTTCCCAGGCCGCCGCCTGTTGCGCGGTTTCCTGGGCGGCCTCGGCGACCTTTGCGGCGGTGTTGTTCATCGCGCGCACTGGTGCCGCATCGATTTCGTTTTTCTTAAATAATTTGCCAAACATGATTTTGCCGTCCATCAGCAATACGGGACGAGCATTGTGACACTTGTTGATAGCTTTGGGTCAGGTGTCGGCTATGAGAATTTTTAGGTGAAAATACAAACCCTAATATCGACGGGTATTTCAGCGTATTTCCGTCTGTAGATGCCCGCCGATATTGGAGTTTTAAATTTCCATTAATTGACTAAACTTCGACCAACCCTTTCTTCTTTAACATCGCATCGACAGTCGGCGCGCGGCCGCGAAACGCCGAGTAGGCTTGCATCGGTGGCAAGGTATTACCCGCCGAATAAATGTATTTAAGCAATCGCCCGGCGACGGCAGGATCAAATGGATTGCCCGCCTCGATGAATGCCTGATAGCCGTCCGCGTCCAGCACTTCTGCCCACAAATAAACGTAATAGCCCGCCGCATAACCGGGGCCTGAAAACAAATGGTTGAAGTGCGGCAGGCGGTGGCGCATCGCGATTTCTGCGGGCATACCAATGCGTTTTAATTGCGCTGCTTCGAAGTTGCTGAGGTCGAGATCGCTCACATCGGTGGTGGCGTGGAGCGCCATATCGACCAGCGCCGAGGCAACAAATTCGACGGTCTCGAAACCTTGATTAAATTTTCGCGCGGCCTGCAATTTGTTCAGCATTGCTTCACTGATCGGCTCGTTCGTTTGATAGTGCCGGGCATGTTTCTTCAACACCTCCGGCTCGCTGAGCCAATGCTCCAACAGCTGCGAGGGCAGCTCGACAAAATCGCGCAGCACGTTGGTGCCGGAAAGCCGTTCATATTCCACGTTCGATAACAAACCATGCAGGCCGTGACCAAATTCATGGAACAGTGTGCGTGCGTCGTCGAAGCTCAAGAGTGTTGGCTCTCCATCGGCATTGTTGTCGTCACCTTTCGCAAAATTATTGTTGTTGACCACGATTGGCAACGTGCTCGGGTAGTCGGCATCGCCGATCTGGCTGGCAATGCCACTTTGCGAGCGGTAAACACTCATCCAAGCGCCGCCACGCTTGGTGGCGCGGGCAAAATTGTCGTGCAGGAAAACGCCGATCAGCTTGTCATGGCGGTTTATCACTTCATATACTTTTACGTCGGGATGATAGGTTTTGATGTCTGGTTTGAATACCATCGTGATGCCGAACAAGCGGTGGGCGCAGTCGAATAGTGCATCGACCATGCGGTGCAATGAGAAATACGGCTTCACGGCTGACTCGTCAAAATCGTAGCGAACTTCGCGCACTTTTTCAGCGTAATAGCGCCAATCCCACGCCTCAATTTTTAGGTCGTGGCCGAGGGATAGTGCCATTGCCTGCAATGCATCACGCTCAAGCAAAGCCTTTGGCTTGGCGCGCTCCCACACCTGCATGAGCAGATCGTCGACCGCCTTTGGCGTGCCGGCCATATTGTCGGCCACCGCGTAATCGGCGTAGCTCTGATAGCCCTGCAACCTGGCTTGCTCAAGGCGCAACTTGATGATCTGGACCGCAATCGCGCGATTGTCGTGTGGACCATTATTTTCGCCGCGCCGACTCCAAGCCTGGTAAGCGATTTCGCGCAAATCACGTCGATCTGATATTGTCAAAAACGGCATGATCAGCGAGCGCGACAAGGTGATGACATAGGCGTCAGGTAAATTTCGTGCGATGGCGGCTTGTTTGGCCGCCGCTCGCAACGACTCGGGCATTCCCGCGAGCTCCGCCTCCACCGTCAATACGAGCTGAAAACTCGCTTCGTCCGCCAACACATTCTGCGCAAATTGGGTGGTGAGCACCGCCAACTGCTCGATCAGCTCGCCATAGCGCTGTTGTTCGGCAGCTTGGAGCTTGGCGCCGGCTCTAACGAAATCGGTGTGGACGCGTTCCAGCAGGCGCAGCTGTTCCGGATTTAAGTCAAGCGAGTCGCGGCGTTGAAACAGCGTATCAATACGCTTAAACAACGCCGCATTCATATAAATCGCGTTGCCGTGCGCCGCCAATGGCGCGGCCATTTGCCGTTCAACGTCCTGTAAGGCAGGGGAGGTCTCGGAGGAAGTTAAATTGCTGAACGCAAGCTCGATGCGGCTCAGTAATCGCCCACTGCGATCAAACGCAACGAGTGTATTTTCGAATGTGGGCGGCTCAGCTTGTTGTGAAATGGTATCGAGTTCAGCGCGATGGGCTGGCAGCGCTACCGCAAATGCGGGGAGGAAATCCTCTGCCTGAAACTCGCCAAACGGAACCAGGCCGTACGGCGTGTTCCAAGGCTGCAAAAGTGGATTGACGGCGGGGGAGTCCATGGCATGTTCCAAATAAGTTAAGTGGATTGTTGATGGTTCGAGCGCCGGCGCAGAATGGGCCGTAACGCGAGAGCGGGTACAGTTTAGCAGGGCGTTATAATCGCAGCTTCCCGAGTCGGTAACAAAAAATCGGTAACAATTGTCGCGACCCACTTGCCTGCTCCGCATGAACCACCTCGATACGTTAAACCAGCTAAAAACAGAGACAGGCTTCTCGCCGCTGGGTGATGCCGTCGGCAATCTCACGATCGGTCGCGGGCGGCTGAATGAAACTGCGCTACATATTGCCTTGGTAGAAAACAAGATCGCGTCCGGCTCGTTCGGGGTGAAGGAATGCGATAAGTTGGCCAGTCTTTTCCGCATCGTTGCCACGCAAAAAACACCTTTGTTGTTGTATCTGGATTCTGCCGGTGCGCGCGTCTCGGAAGGCCTGCCTGCGCTCGGCGCTTTCCGCCATCTGGTCAGGGCGGCGCTCGAGATGACGGCCGGCGGCGCACCCATCGTTTGTTTGTTGGGGGCGAATTGTTATGGTGGTGCGAGCATGTTGGCATCACTCGCCACGCTTCGAATTTTCTCGGACAACACACAGCTCGCGATGTCGGGGCCGACCATTCTGGCCCAGAGTGCCGGTGCCTCGGCAATTGACGAGGTGTTCCGGGCGATTGCACAAGCTGCGATTGGTGCCGATGCGCGCATCAAACTATCCACGGCCCACATCAAAAATTGGAATCGCACGTTGCCTGCCATGGTGGCGGATTCTGAACTCACGTGGCATCAATTTCATCTTGAGCTCGGCGAGCGTTGGAAGCAGCAAAATCGCCCGCAGACCAGTTTCCCGCTGGGTGAGGCGCAGATTCGCGAGGAAATAAAAGCACTTTATCCCGATGGTTACAAATTAGAAGAAGAACAGGGCATTTTGTTTGGTCGCGCTAAAAGTGACGACGTAAAAATCCGTTTACTGGGAATTGTCGATCGTCAGCCGCTGACCGCGCAGCGCGCTTGGACGCTGACTGATCGGGTGTGGGCACTATGCCAGTCCGGGAAACTGCTTGCCGGATCCCGCTTGAATATTGTGGTGGATTGCGAGGCGCATTCCACTGCGCTGGACGATGAGAAAATCATGCTTTCTCAATACCTCGCCAGCCTCGCGATGGCGCTGATGTTGCTGGGTCGGCGCGGGGTCTATATCGAAACCACAGTTCTGGGCAAGCTGGGCGGTGGCGTCTATGTGGCGCTGGCGGCGGCTGCGGTAAAACTAAATTTGTTGCACGGCGCAGAGATTCAATTGCTGCCCGGCCGCGCAATTGCGAGCATCTTGGGCAACGATGCTGTGACTCAATCAGAGGGCAAGACGGCGGCCGAAGACTATCTGGCGGCCCGCGTCATTGATCAGGAATTAAAAGTCGGGTTTTTACGGTCTAAATAAATGGAAAACATGAACCACATGAAGCCAACAGACTTGGGTAGCGCCGCCGCAGTCGACGCTAGCGCGACCGCTATTCAGGCAGTCAGAAGCACCGCCAACCAAAACCTTTTTTCGTTTTTTCAATCACGTTTCCCGGCCGATAAATCCCGCATATTTCTTGAAACCGAGTCGGGCCGCGAAATTAGTTTTGCCGAGCTCGAATCCACCATTGCGCGCTATGTCGGACTGATCCGCGCGCTGCAAGTAGCACCCGGCGAACGCGTCGCGGTTCAGGTTGAAAAATCGCCCGAGGCCCTGATGTTGTATCTGGCCTGCCTTGCCTCGGGCGTGGTTTATTTGCCGCTTAATAGCGCCTACCGCGAAAGCGAAATTGCTTATTTTTTAGGTGACGCCGAGCCGCGTATTTTTGTCCACTCGCCGCGCGATGAGGCGTGGGCAAAACCGCTTTGCGAAAAAAATTCCATATTGCATCGTTTCACCATGAGCGAGACGGGGGGCGGGTCGTGGGCCGAAAATGCCGCAAATGCCCCGCCAGTGCTTGAGGTTGTGAGCCGTGACGACGACGATCTGGCCGCGATTCTTTATACATCGGGGACGACCGGGCGCAGCAAAGG
>JBBRFJ010000120.1:0-8189 GCA_038224475.1 Burkholderiales bacterium | reverse complement strand
TGTGGCGGCCAGCGCATCCTGATGTTCAAACGGGTCTACTTCAATGACGGTTTCTGCATCTTCAGGCGCGACGGCTGGCAACGATGCCAGCGGCAAACGAAAGCCAATGGGCGAATCACCTTCTAGCAAGAAAAGATGCGCTGTTGGCAATGGCCATGTGCTGGAAAGCCAGGTGGATAGCCACGTTTTGGATAGGGGGACGGCCGGCGGGGTGGCCAACGGTGCGAGATGATCTTTTGCTTTGATTACCTTGTGTTCAAAGGCTTTTAGCGGCAACACATAGCCGACCGCCTCACCGATCTGGCCCGCGAGCTGCGCCAATAATTTCGCGCGTCCACCGGCATTTTTTAGCACAGGATCGAGCGGGTCAACGTTCACCGGCAGCTGGCTCTCGTCTCGTATCGTGCGCCATACGCTCTCATAGGCGGGGATCGCATAGTCAGCGTGCAAACCAAGCTCGTTCGCGAGCGCGTGCGCGAACGCTTTGGCATCCGCATGCGTGGCGGGCGCTTCAGATGTTGAGAATGCAATTAATGAATCATCACGCCACACCGGCACGCCATCAGGCCGCCAAAAACAAGATAGCGCCCAGCGTGGCAGCGGCTCCCCGGGGTACCATTTTCCTTGGCCAAAATGCAGCATCGAGCCGGGTGCAAATTTGCCTTTCAGGCGCTGCAACAGCGACGTCGCCAACTCCAGCTTTTTGGGACTCAGTGCGGTGATGTTCCATTCCGCCCCTTCCATATCGTCAATCGATACGAAGGTCGGCTCGCCACCCATGGTCAGTCGCACATCGCCGCTTTTTAATTCGCAGTCCACTGCCTGACCCAGCGCCGTAATTGCATGCCACTGCGCGTCGGTGTAAGGCTTGGTCACGCGCGGGTCTTCGTGAATCCGCGTTACCGTCATGGTGAAATCAAGCTTCGATTCACAAGGATCGGTGAAGCCAGAAACCGGCGCGGCCGATGAAGGAATCGCTGTGCAGGCGAGTGGAATGTGGCCTTCACCGGCGAGCAACCCCGACGTAGGATCGAGTCCGACCCAGCCCGCGCCGGGCAGATAGGCTTCGCACCACGCATGTAAATCCGTAAAATCTTTGTCGGTTCCGGATGGGCCATCGAGCGACTTTTGATCGGCGACCAGTTGAATCAAATAGCCGGACGCAAAACGCGCGGCGATTCCAAAATTGCGCAAAATCTGCACCAGCAGCCAGGCTGAATCGCGACACGATCCCTGACCGCTGGAAAGCGTAAATTCTGGCGGCTGCACACCCGGCTCCATGCGGATGAGGTAGCGAATATCCTGCTGCAACTTTTGGTTCAGCGCGACCAGAAAATCGATAGTCACCATGCCCGATCTGATGAGATTGCCCTTGGCATAGTCAATCCACGCCTGCACCAAGGGGCCAATCGGGTCTGCCTCAAGATAGGCGGTTAATTCACGTTTGTTATCGGCGGTGTAGCTGAATGGAAACGTATCCGCATATTTTTCGACGAAAAAATCAAACGGGTTAATCACCGTCATGTCGGCAACGAGATCTACTTCAATGGCGAGCTCGTTGGATATTTCCGGAAAAACTACGCGCGCCAGCCAATTGCCGTAGGGGTCTTGCTGCCAGTTGATGAAATGCTTTTCGGGTTTTACTTTGAGCGAATAGCTTTCAATCGGCGTGCGGCAATGTGCTGCCGGGCGCAAGCGCACCTCGTGCGGCGAGAGGTTTACGGCGCGGTCAAAGGTGTAGTGGGTTTTGTGGTGGAGTGCAACGCGGATTGTCATTTGGGGGATTTTTTCGTCGTTCCCAAGCCTCGAATGGAGTCTGCATCAGAAGGCGGGGATCAAGGTTCGTTTATGCGCAGATATCGGCAAATAAGTAGCGCCAATTTCCGTTACTTGTTTGAATCAGGCTGACCTTCCCATCGCGATTCCACTCTTGAATCCGCTATTCGCAGCCAATTGCCCGCTACATCGTTCGTTGAAGTTCATTCCATCCAATCCGGATCCGGCAGCTCCGCAAACACCCGCCGCAACCCGCCGCCCCAACGCTGGCGCAACATCGAAAAATACGGGTCTCCATCGCGAATCCGCTGCTGCACACCGACGCGCAACGAATCATTTGGGTACCACAGCATATCAATCGGCAAGCCAACCGAAATATTTGATTTCACCGTCGAATCAAACGAAATCAACACACATTTTGCAGCTTCTTTTTGCGGGGTGGCGGTGGTGATCACACGGTCCAGGATTGGTTTGCCGTATTTTGATTCACCCAGCTGGAAATACGGAGTTTCGTCGCAGGTCTCGATAAAATTACCCTGCGGATAAATATGGAAGAGCCGTTGCTCTTCGCCCTTTATTTGTCCACCCACCACAATATTGGCCGAGGCCTCAATCCCGCTTTGCATCAATGCCGCACCGTCGCGCGCAGCCATTTCACGAAGCGCATTTCCGGTAAGTGAGGCAACGTCAAACATCGACGGTACATTCCAGATGGTTTCGGCACCGGGTTCGGCGTGCAGATGCCGATCCAGAATATTGATGACGCCCTGGGTCATGGCAAGATTGCCGCTGGAAAGCACGACGATGATGCGGTCATCATTTTTTTCGTAGACGCGCATTTTGCAAAATGTGGCGATGTGATCGACGCCCGCATTGGTCCGCGAGTCAGACGCGAATATCATTCCGGAATCAAGCTTGATGGCAACGCAGTAAGTCATGTCGGCAATTAAAAATTATGATGGTTGAGTTGCTTTGGCGGCTAATACCGGCACTGTTGATTCAAAGAATGATTTATCAATTTCACCGCCGAGGCGATGGGTTGAATCAAGAAAATCCGTCAGATATTCATGCAACCCGCCACTAAATATATTTTGAACCGTGCCGAATTGAAGCGCCGCAAAAATTTCACCCGCCTGGCGGGTGGCTTCAAGTGAGCTTGCGTTTTGAACTTTACAGAGAATTTCATAAATTTCCTGAAAGCAAAAGCGCAGCGAGCGCGGAATGTCATCCCGTAAGACCAGCAACTCCGCCACTTTCAGCGGCGTAATCACATCCCGATAGACCTTGCGATAGGACTCAAACGCGGACACCGAGCGCAGCACCGCTGACCATTGATAATAATCGACTGCCCCGCCTACGTCCTCGACGCTGGGCAACAGCACATGGTATTTCACATCCAGCATTCGCGCGGTGTTGTCGGCGCGCTCCATGTAGGTGCCGATCCGGTGGAATTGAAATGCCTCGTCGCGGCGGATAGTGCCAAACGTGACGCCACGAAATAAATGCGAACGTTCTTTTACCCATTCAAAAAACGACGAAATGCCGCGCGCGTACAGCCGATCTTCGTCCATGTTCTGCATTTCAAGCCACGTACCGTTCAGCACTTCCCACATTTCGCTGGTGATGGTGCCGCGGACGGCTCGTGCGTTCTCGCGGGCTTGCTTGGCGCAGTTGTAAATTGACGAGGGATTCTCGGCATCGAGCGCCATGAAATGCAGCACTTCTTTTGAATTAACAATCGAGTGCCGCCCGCTGAATGGAAACAAGGTACCGGTGATATTCAGCGGCGCGAACCACTCCTGATCCTGCAAATGGGGGTCTTTAGTCAACAGCGACATGCGGTAAGCGACATCGAGAATGCGCGCAGTGTTCTCCGCGCGCTCGACGTTGCGCGACATCCAATAAAGCGTGGAAGCAGTTCTGGAGAGCATGGCTAATCCACAATCCAAGTATCTTTAACGCCGCCACCCTGCGACGAATTCACCACTAGCGAACCCTCGCGCAACGCCACGCGCGTGAGGCCGCCGGGCACGAAATTCACGCCGCGACCGGATAACACATAAGGCCGCAAATCAATGTGACGCGGTGCCAGGCCTTTGTCAGTGAATGTCGGACAAACTGACAGTGCCAAAGTGGGTTGCGCAATAAAACGTTCAGGCGCATCCAGCACCCGCTGCTTATAGCGTTCACGCTCATCTTTGGTGCTGTGCGGACCGACTAACATGCCGTAGCCGCCAGAGCCTTGCGCTTCTTTAATCACCAACTCTTCCATATGCGCCAGCACATAGTCCAGATCGGCTTTTTTGCCCAGCTGATAGGTGTGAACGTTTTTTAGAATCGGCTCTTCGCCAAGATAAAAACGAATCATTTCCGGCACATAAGGATAAAGCGATTTGTCATCCGCGACGCCGGTCCCCACCGCGTTTGCCAAGGTGACGCGTCCCGCCTTGTATGCGCGCATCAATCCCGGCACACCCAGCATCGAATCGGAGCGGAACACTTCCGGGTCAATAAAATCATCGTCAATACGACGATAAATGACGTCAACTTTTTTCGGGCCCTGGGTGGTGCGCATAAAAACGGTATTGTCGGCGACGAATAAATCGATGCCTTCGACCAATTCGACGCCCATTTGCTGCGCCAGAAAAGCGTGTTCAAAGTAGGCGGAATTAAAGTGGCCCGGCGTCATCAACACAATGGTCGGATTATCAATGCCCACTGGGGCCGCGTTTCGCAGCGTCTCCAGCAGCAAATCGGGATAGTGATCCACCGGGCGGATTCGCTGTGCTGCAAACAATTCAGGGAATAAGCGCATCATCATTTTGCGATTTTCCAGCAGATACGAAACGCCGGAGGGTGTGCGCAAATTATCTTCAAGTACATAATATTCGCCGTCTGAATCCTTCACCAGATCAATGCCCGCAACGTGTGCATAAATACCGCCGGGCACATCCACTCCGATCATTTCAGGGCGAAACTGGGAATTCTCGATCACCTTGTCAGCGGGCACCTTGCCCGCCCTGAGAATTTTTTGATCGTGATATACATCGTGCAAAAAAGCGTTTAACGCGGTTACGCGCTGGGTCAGTCCTGCCGAAATTTTGTCCCACTGTGCCGCCGGAATCACATGCGGCACGATATCAAACGGAATCAGTCGCTCCGTGCCGGTAGCCTCTCCATACACGGCGAAAGTAATACCAACGCGATGAAAAAGTAAATCTGCTGCCTGTCGGTTCTGGGTAATTTTCTCGGGCGGAGTGTTTTTCAGCCAATCTTCGAAAGCACCGTAATGCGGGCGGGCGGTCCCGTCATCTTCGAACATTTCATTAAAAAAGGTGTTTGGCTTCATGGATGCGCGCAGAGCCTACTTTTATGGTTTGTCTTGGATAATGCTTTTGAAGCAAACGCTATGCCGTATTCGTCTGTCCAATATACCGCTGTTTTTGGGCGCGGTGCGTCGAGGCGCAAATTACCGATACATTCACCATGCCCTAAAATACAAGCTTGCAATAACGAATGACACTAAAGAATCATCATGCCTGACTCCCCCCAAAACGTTAAACCCGCTAAAGCAATAGAAGCCATTGAAGATTTGCAGTCAACGTTGGCCAATTTACGCATTAGGCTGGGCCGTGGACTCGTTAATGATGCCACCAAGGTTGCCACTTCCCATAACGCTAACGATGCAAATTTTGCGGAAATGGCGAATGGTCAGGCAGGTCACGCTTTGATTGCACCGCGTACGCTGGATTTTGTAGCGAAGGTAAACGCCGGCAGTGACCGTATCGCGGCATTACGCAATGCAATGCAGATCGCAGACGTGCTACTCAATATCGAAGCGGACGACGAAACCGTTGCCGCTGCGCTAATCGTCGGCGCGATGCTGAAAAAAGACATTGACCCCGTTGCCATTCGCGAAACGTTTGGCGCGGACGTGGCGGCACTGGTTACAGGCTTCGTCCGCGCGGGCAAGATTGAATCTGTGGCCACCGCTGGTGAGGGTGCAGATGCGCAAAGCATTGAGGTGCTGCGCAAAATGCTGCTCGCGATGGCCGATGATGTCCGGGTGGTGCTGATAAAGCTCGCCGAGCGCGTGGTCACGATGCGCTCAATCACACAGGCAGATACGTCCATACGCGTCAACGCCGCCCGCCATACGCGCAGTCTGTTTGTGCCGCTGGCGAATCGGCTCGGTATCTTCGCGATCAAATGGGAGTTGGAAGATTTGTCGTTCCGGTTTCTAGAGCCGGATGTTTACAAAAATATCGCCACCTTGCTGGACGGCAAACGCATTGAGCGTGAGGCATATATTGAGCGCGTACTGAATACGCTGCGAGAAGATTTAGCTAGGCTCAATATTAAAGCTGAGATTGCAGGACGGCCCAAGCACATCTGGTCGATTCACCGCAAAATGCAGTCCAAAAATCTCGCTTTTGATGGGCTTTACGATATTCGTGCGGTAAGGATATTGGTCGAGAGCATCGATGACTGCTACGCCGTCCTCGCGCTGATTCACAATGAATGGCAGCCTATTACCGGCGAGTTTGATGATTACATTGCCCAACCCAAAGCAAACAATTACCAGTCTCTTCACACCGCAGTGATTGGGCCGGAAGGCAAGACCCTCGAGGTGCAAATCCGCACCCACGACATGCATATCGCCTCTGAGCACGGCGTGGCGGCACACTGGCGATACAAAGAAGGTGCGGGGCATAAAACTGCAGCTGATAAACGTTTCGAATCCAAAATCGCGTGGCTCCGGCAAGTGCTCGACTGGAAGCGCGAGCTGGCGGATGAATCGGGCTTTTCGGAGCAGGTTAAGCAAGGATTGTTCAACGACACCGTGTATGTTTTCACGCCACAAGGCAAGGTAATTGATTTGACCGCCGGCTCAACCCCCGTTGATTTCGCGTATCACGTCCATACGGATCTCGGCCACCGCTGTCGCGGCGCGAAGCTGGACGGCCAGATTGTGCCGCTCAACACCAAACTCCAAAACGCGCAGCGCGTTGAAATACTGGCGGCAAAACAAGGTGGCCCATCACGTGACTGGCTGAATCCACAGCTCGGTTTTTTGGCCAGCCCGCGCGCAATGTCAAAAGTGCGCAACTGGTTCCGGCAGGAATATTTTGAAGTCGATATGGCGCATGGACGCCAGACCCTTGACCGCGAATTGGCCCGAAATTCTGCGTCCGCTTTAGCGCTTGAGAAAGTTTCTGCCGCGTTAAATCATAAAGACCTGAACGAATGTCTGGCCGAAATTGGACGCGGCGAAATTACCGCACATCAGATTGAAATTGCGCTTCGCAGCCTGATGCAAGATGCCTCGAACCCCCCACCAATGCTAGGGATTGAGGCATTATCTACCGTCGCTGATGCGCTAAAAAGTGAACATAAGTCTGCCGGTGGCGTCCTGATGCTGGGCGTGAACAATATCGCTACTCTGGTCGCCAAATGCTGCAAACCCATGCCGCCGGACGCCATCGTCGGCTTCGTCACTAAAACGCGCGGCGTGATGGTGCATCGGCTCGATTGCGCCAATATTGTCAGCCTGAATACCGAGCAGCGTGACCGTCTGATGCCCGCGCAATGGAGCGCTGGAATGGGCGAAGGCAATGGTCAAAATACCGGCCAAAAATTTGCGGCAGATATTGAAGTCGTCGCCAATGATCGTCAAGGATTGCTACGCGACATTTCCGAAGCGCTATCGCGTGAACGCATCAACGTCACGGCGGTGAATACGATCTCAAAAGCAAATATGGCGTCAATGCGCTTTACCGTTGAGATCCAGCGGACGGAGCAATTGCAGCGTGTGCTGCGGGCATTGAGTGAAGTTGAGGGAGTAGAGAGCGTTAAGCGGCGATGACGCTTGGCTTCAAGTCCGTTCAATCCCCGGCCATCCCCGCCACCGGCAAATCAGTCCAGTATCGACTCCGCTCCAGTCGATATGACTTCACTTCGATTTTCTTATCGCGTGAGACACCAAGTTTTATACTCATCGCCCCCGATTCATCGGTTCGATAAACCTTGATGCCGCGCTCCGCATAACGCGCCATGACGTCAGGATTGGGGTGGCGAAAGCGGTTTCGATAGCCGACCGGAATCAGCGCAACCTCAGGATTCACCGCATCCAGAAACGCTTCGGTGGACGATGTTTTGCTGCCGTGGTGGGGCATTATCAGCACGTCTGCTTTTAATGCGGCGGGGTCATCCACATTGCGCTCAATTAACTCCACCTCACTTTTCTTTTCAATATCAGCGGTCATCAGCACGGTGCCGCCGGGCGCAATGATTTTGAGCACACAGCCGAGATCGTTGGTCTTGCGATCTTCCTCGGCATAGTCGTCTTTGGACGGATGCAAAATATCGAAATCGATGCCATCCCAATGCCAATTGTCACGGGTATCGCAGCG
>JBBRFJ010000119.1:0-8258 GCA_038224475.1 Burkholderiales bacterium | reverse complement strand
CGATCACATTTCACCAGCTGGCTCAATTCAAGCGACATCGCCCGCCGGAAAGTATCTGATTGAGCATAACGTGCTCAAGGCCGATTTCAACAGCTACGGCGCAAGACGCGGCAATCACGATGTGATGATGCGCGGCACCTTTGCCAACGTGCGCATCAAAAATTTAATGCTGCCGGCAAAGGCAGACGGCTCCCGAGTCGAAGGCGGCGTGACCCTGATGCAACCGTCAGGTGAACAAGCCTACATCTACGACGCAGCCATGAGCTACATCGCTGCGGGCACGCCCACAGTGATTTTTGGCGGTGAAGAATACGGCACGGGTTCATCACGCGATTGGGCGGCCAAGGGCACGCAATTGTTGGGTGTGAAAGCAGTGATCGCCAAAAGCTTCGAGCGGATCCATCGCTCAAACTTAGTTGGCATGGGCGTGTTGCCATGCCAATTCAAAGGCAGCGATACCGTGGACTCGCTGGGCATCAAAGGCGACGAGATGTTTGACCTGATCGGCGTCGAAGCAGGCATCAAGCCGCAGATGGATGTCACCCTCGTCATCACCCGTAAAGACGGCAGCAAAAAAGAAGTCGCCGTGCTTCTGAGGATTGATACGCCGATTGAGGTGGACTACTATCTGCACGGTGGCATTCTGCCGTTTGTGTTGCGGGAGTTGATTTCTAAGGCGGCTTAAATAAATTTAAGCGCTTTGCTATGCAAATTAAAAACCGGGCACTGCCCGGTTTTTAATTTATTCAGCATCCAAAGTCTAAGCCCAGCAAGCCGTTTCAACCATTTTTCATTGTAATGCCCTGCTAGACCTCAAGACTAGCGAAATTGCATGCAGTCTTGTAAAGTGCATGCATTCAATGTGAGGCGAGGTGATGAGATGGCAATGCTGACAGTTCGAAACATTCCCGACGAGCTACATCGCGCCCTCCGTGCCCGAGCCGCACAGCACGGTCACAGCATGGAGGCCGAGGTACGCGTGATTCTGGAGTCCGCCATTAGCCCGGAGGGACGGTTAAAACTCGGATCACTACTGGCGGACATGGGACGACGCGCCAAACTAACCGATGAAGAATTTACTGTCTTCGAGCCGGCACGCAGCAAAGCTCCCGCCCGCTCGGTAAGCTTCGAATGATCTTGCTGGACACTAACGTGGTGTCGGAGCCGCTGCGCCCGGCACCAGACTCCCGTGTGATCCGGTGGATTGATGCTCAGCAACTGGAGACACTTTTCCTTTCTTCCATCACGGTGGCCGAACTGCGTGCGGGCGTCGCGCTGCTGCCATCAAGCAGACGTAAGGTGGGTTTGCAAGAAAGTTTGGAGACGCAGGTGTTGCCGCTTTTTGCCGGTCGCGTGCTGCCCTTCGATTTTGGCTGCACGCAAGCCTACGCAGAGTTGATGGCAATGGCGAGAGCAGCAGGGCTCGCCATCGCGAGCGCAGATGGCTACATCGCGGCTATAGCGGCCACCAACGGGTTGGTCGTCGCCACTCGAGATACTGGCCCCTTCAAGGCCGCTGGCAATAATGTGATTAACCCTTGGCAAGCATGACGCCCGGCATCTGGTATTTGATTACGCAACTGACTAGCTGGTAAACACCGCTTATCTCCTGCTTTGGTAGTAAATTTCTACCCACGGCAGGACATCGTTTTAAGCCTCAATTTCATTGCAAGGAGAATTTAAAATATTGCAAATTCACCGACTTACATGCCCGTTACAAGCACGCGCTTTTGCGGCATTTCTGGCATTCCTGTTAAACGCATGTTCCACCGCACCGCTCCCTCTCTTACCATCGGCTATCGTTATTCCCGCTAAAGCTGAGGCTATCGATTTTGGAACCGCCCACTCTTTAATTCAGAATGCTGATCGTCCTCTGGCTGCGGTTGCGCAAATGGAAAAGCTGGTGCAAAGCAAACAAATTCCACCACAACTTCTCGCGCAGTTTTACGCGATGACTGGCGATGAAAATGGCACACTTGCGTTGATGGATCTGGGCGCTGAGCCGAGCTTGGCTCCATTGCCAGATATAAGCCGCTACACACAAAAAAATGCGGTTGAAACTATTGTCTTGGCCGCACGTAACCGCCGCGTGGTTATCCTAAATGAATCTCATATAAGTCAGCGCCAGCGGAGCTTCGCAACGGAGCTTGCTTTGGCCTTGCGTAAGGCGGGCTTCACGCATTTTGGCGCGGAGGCTTTTACGCCAAAGATTGCCGGAACGATGAAAGATGGCGTGCCGAAACTCGAAATTGGCACCTACACGCTTGATCCCGTATTTGGCGATCTCGTGAGGCAGGCTGTAGCAGCGGGGTATCAATTATTTGACTATGAACAGCGAACAGAACAAGAGCCAAAAACTCAAGTTGACCATGCAACTGAAGTCAAAATACGTGACGAGTCTCAGGCACAAAACATCAAAAAACAATTGGATGAAAATCCAAATGCAAAAATGTTCATCTATGTTGGCGGTGGCCATGGTGAGAAGGTGCCCACCGGCGAAAAACTTTTGATGATGGCCCTACAGCTGAAAAACAGGACCGGAATCGATCCACTGTCGATCGATCAGAACATTGGAATG
Organism: Burkholderiales bacterium; assembly: GCA_038224475.1. Taxonomy (GTDB): domain Bacteria; phylum Pseudomonadota; class Gammaproteobacteria; order Burkholderiales; family Usitatibacteraceae; genus UKL13-2. The sequence goes on along the minus strand of JBBRFJ010000119.1, from coordinate 5,680 downwards.
CCTAGCAGTCGTATTGAATTGGACAGTCCGATTTATCGCGCCGTCAGTGGTCTAGCTCCACAAAAAAATCCTGCCGTGCTCGTCAAAAATACGGGCGAGTTTTTCACCCGCGACGGCTATGACATGGCTGTCTTCCATCCGAGGCTCCCCGATAATTCAAACCGTCCTGGCTGGCTGACGATGAACGGCTATCGCCAAAGTGTAGCGATAAAATTTCCGCCAATGCCGACAAGAACTCTGCTTCGAGCATTTATAAAAACTGAACCCGTCGAAGCGATTGCCATGGATCAGATTTTGGTGGCTGCTAATCAAACATCGGCAACGCTGATGCTCCCCGTGGGCGAATATCGCATCTTGCGCCAAACAGAGGCCGGAGAATCGATAGACCTAGGCCAAGTTGTAGTCACGGCTCCGGTAGGCACAGGAAAATGGTCTAACAATCATGTGCTGATCCAAACCGGCTTTCGTCGAGAGATTAAGACACTCTTTTATTCAGCTAGCCGAAGTAGCCATCCTGAGCGATTTCTTATCATTCACAGCGTGCCCCTTATCGACGCAATAGCATATTAAAAAACGAGCAATCCAAAAATTATTCTTCACGCTGACGCTGCACTTTCGGCACATAACCACCCTACCGCCGCACCCCAACTCCGTTGTAATCCACCACCTCACATCCCACAGCATTCGCATTGTCGCAACACGAGCTTAGCTTCTTTGCACTTTCCGAAAATATCTGATCCCACTGCGCTTTGCTGTGCAGATTGCCGGGGGACATCCAGTGCGAGAGCGGGTATTTTTTGGCGGCTTCGTCATGGCCGGGGCTGGCGAGTTGGCCGGTGGATTGACGTAGCGCGACGTGGCAGGAATTCATGTTGCCGATGCGGTGGCAGGTGGTGCAGGTATTGCCGCGCGTAGTGATGCCGTGCGGCTGCGGCCAGCGTTTGAAATCAGCACCGATATCGTTTTTATATTTGCCAAATGGATCGCCTGGCACTAGATTGGTTTGCGCGATAAAGGGGCTGTACATGAACGGGCCACTGTCGTGGCATGCAACACACTGGCCGCTGGCGGTGACTGCCGGTGCATTCCAAATACTGCCCGCTGCGGCCTGGGTTGCGGATGATATTCGGCGACCATCGATACCGCTGGTGGGACTTAATAGCTGCGCGGTCACCGCCTGAAACCAGCAGGTGCTGCCTGATCTGACGTTGTGAGCGACGATGTCAATCTCATCGAATAGTGTGGTGTCGCTTGGGCGGATTTTCTTCTGGCGACACAGGGCGCTGACTTGCGCAACATCATCATCACGCAGCATCAACACACGCGAATACGGCACGCACTGGCCATCGGTTTTTTGCGATGCGTCTTCGACCAGCAATGACGGCTTATCGCAGAGCATTTGCGGCGTGTAAGCGGCGGGCGTTTTGCCGTTGACGGTGGTTGGGATCAGCGTGCCATCCATACAACCAAATGCGGGAACGGGTGAGACTTTTGCGGCACATTCTTGACCGTATTCAAACGCGGATTGTGATGGTGGCGCTGGCGTTTCAGCGCCAGCACTGCCCGCCATTATCACGCCACAAACAAGAACGATGCGAAGTAAAGATTTCATTTCGCCTCCCGCTTTTTTACTGAACTACCCATTCCCGTCACTAAACCAGCCTCCGCCAATATCACTGCACGAATCGCACGATAATATCGTTCATAGCCCGTACACCGGCAAATGTGTTGTCCGACCGCGTGACTTATCGCGGCATCAAGCTGTGACAGCGGCACAGGCGAGATCCGCAAGCGCTCAATCAGCATATGCGTCGCCATGACAAAACCGGGTGTGCAGTAGCCACACTGGAAGGCAAAGTGATCGAGAAATGATTGCTGCATGGCGCTCAAGTGGTCTGGCGCGCCGACACCTTCGATCGTGGTGATGCTCTGACCGTCTAGCAACACGGCGGGGGTCGAACATGCCAGCAGCGGCTGCGACAGGCTTTGCGGCGTGAGTTTGACCGCGACTGTGCAGGCCTTGCATACGCCAATGCCGCAGCATAATTTGGTGCCGGTAAAACCCAGCTCCTCCTGCAAAAAATCGACCAACGCAAGATCATCACTAACCGTGCGTTGGACGACTTGCCCATTAATACGGATACTGATGGATTGAGATTTTACTTCTGGCAAAATTGGATTCATTGCAATGCCTCGCGAATGTTGGCGGGAGTAATAGGCAGGCTGCGGAAACGTTTGCCAGTGGCGGCGGCGACGGCGTTGCCAATCGCAGGAGCGATCGGGCAGAGCACGGCTTCGGCTATGCCTTTTCCGGTGGTTTCCGTTGTCGGCAAAATATTGAGCCCCAACTTGTTAAGCGGCACATCTCGCGCAAGTGCCACCTGATAACGATCCAGATTCCATCGGCCATCGCCTGCACCCTCCTCCAGCAACGGCAAATTTTCTAGCAGAGCGTAGCCAATGCCCATGGCCACGCCTCCCTGCGCCTGACCGGTGAGCAAATCCAGCTGAAGCACCTTACCGGCATCGACAAACAATTCAACCGCGACTACCTGCACGTGGCCGGTAAACGGCGTGATGAGCACGGCGACCAGCGCGCCTGAAGGGGAGAACAAACTGCGGCCATAAAGCGCGGCCTGCGGCTCTGGAGGCATGATGTTGAAGCGAGGACGCGGCTGCCAGTCTTTGCTTCCCGCATTGATTGTGGAAAGTGCGTCTATCGGCCATTTGCGCGCCGTCCAATCGCCGACCGTATAGTCTGCCCGCACCCAGCGGCCCTGATACAGACCGTGCGTCATGGCAGCAGCGCAAAGACCAGATGAATAAATTTGTTTCGCAATGGCGCGGATGTCGAGCGCGGGTAATTGCGGCGCAAATAATTTGCCATCCCGCCAACTCGTTTTGTCCCGTATCCTCTCGACCGGCACACGCCACAGCTGCGCGGCTGCGGGCAACTGGCCGGTTTCAAACAAAGCACGCGCCGCTTGCTCAGTGACATGCACCTGATGAAAAGCCGTAAGGCACGCGCTGGAGGACATGGCAAATGATGCCGTCCATGTGGGGTCATTCCACGAGCCACCCGAAGCACTTTGCAGTCCCAACGGTGCCGCAAAATATCCTGCATCCCCCATCACCACTTGCGCCGCATTGTTGCCGGCAAAGCCGGCCGTGCTGATCGCTAACGTGGTCGCTGACCCATTGCCCATATCGACACAATTGGTGCGCACCGTAAGCGCGCCGTCAATTGCGATGCTCACTTCAGCCATCACGCCGTCGGTGCCCGTGCCGTAAGCTTGATTTGCAAGTGCAAACCCGACGCCGTAAAGCTGGCCATCGGTTGCATGCTTTTTTTGAGTCACTTTGCGTTGCGTCCACAAGCTGTGGTGCTTTGCCAGTTCGCAAATTTTTACCAGCGTCATTGCCTGGGTCAACGGCGCGCCCGTAACGGTGCGCTGGCCGGTTTGAAGCACGTTGATCTGGCGAAGCTGGATCGGGTCAGCGCCCAGCGACACCGCAACTTCATCGACCAAGGTTTCGACCGCGAAGCTTGCCTGCGGGCCACCAAAACCGCGCATCGAGCCACCAATCACGCCAGGCGTGGGCATTGCCTTGGCGTCCACCGAGGCCTTGGTAATGTTATAGCCGCTAAGGCCGCAATAGCCGGCCAGCATGGCGATAAACTGGCTGTAATTATTGTTGCCGCCGCCATTCAATCGTTGGCTGCTCTGAAACGCGACGAAGTGGCCACGACCATCGACCGCAATCCGTTGCTCGATGCGCGAATCAAGCTGCTTTAAGCCGGATTGAAATTGCTCATAACGATCTTGCGCAATTCGAACCGGCCCATCCGCATAGGCCGCTGCAAGCGCGAGCAAGGGCGGAAATGTCGACACATCGCGCCCGCCAAATCCGCCCCCGGGATAGCAGGAATTCAGCACCACGGTACCGACGTTAATCGGGCAGCCTGTGTTTGAAAACAGGCCCAGCGTATCGGCCATATCGCCATTGGTGGCCTGCGTTCCCAATACCAGATTCAGGTTGCCCAATTGCGGATTGGAGCGATCAAGCCACGCCAGCCCTGCTTCCGGCTCCATGAACATTGGGTCAAGTACTTGTGTGCTGTAAGTGCCGCCAAAAGTTCGCAAACCAGGCTGCGCGAAGGTGTTAACAATCTGCTGGCGTTTCGCCATCGCCACTTTATCCAGCGGCGTCGGCGGCTGCGCATAAGGATTGCTTTCGCCATCTTGCACCTGCGAAAAATCGGGCATGCCGGGTGCCTCAAAACGCGTCAAGAATACGCTGGGCGAATACGCCACAGTCGCTGCAGGCACCTGGACTTTTGCACCGTACTGTACAAGGTTTGGATTGAATTGCAGGATCTGTTTAGCTCGACGGAAAGTATCAAAATCCGCAAAAATCAGCATCGCCAAGGGCTGCCCAAAAAAAATGGGGCGCGTTCCCGAAGCCGCCATTAAGCCGCTTGGCCACACTTCCGGTGACTGCATACCATACGGCAACTTGATTTTGTCACGCACCAAATCGGCCTGCGTGACCACCCGCAATGGCTGCAATGCAATCGGCAGCATTGTTAAATCAATACCGTTGAAAAGACGATCCACCTCTGTCGCGCGCACCACCCACGCCATGCGCTCCTGCTGCGGCCAACCCGCCATGTCGCGCGCACGAAAATCTCGCGCATAGACTTTTTGGCCGGTCACTTTTGCCACACCTTCGATTCGATAGCGCGCCTTACCCGGCGGCCCCGACCATTGAGACGGCGGCAATAGGGTTTGGCGAAGCGGCGATGGGAGCCCCGCCAGCAGCGGTGGGCGCGCGGTATGTGCCTCAGCTATTTGATTGAAAACTACTTGCACGCCGGCCGCACCGACGATGCCAAAAAATGTGCGACGTGAGAAGGTGAAATAATTATTTTCATTCATGGATGCACTCTGTTTTTTTTGAAGCTGTTCGAGGTCTTTTTAAATTACCTTACCGTTCCTAGCTTTCAGCGCTTCCATCCCAGGCAAATTTGCAGCAGTATTTGCAGCAATCAGAATCTGCACTTTTTATATTTTTCGTTTCCAAAATTAACGTAAGTATGCATTGATTTTTGATAAATGGTTGCTTCACAATCAAGTCACGTTAGTTTCACTAAATTTACCTTTTACAACCTCAACGTTAAGCGCGACCCCATCACTTCTATCGCACCAGTCGTCTCGCACCGCGGCTGATGCTGGTGTGCTTGCGACCGTTCGCGTGCACAGAATAGCGACAAACCAAGAATGAATTCGGTTAGCGTCTGGGACAACGAATAGCGCTTGGGCGGCGAAGACATAATCTTGCCAAATGATCATGCTTATGCGGTTACCGTTTGTAGATAGCGGGCTTGGACGTTTAGACCGCTACCCGCAAGGTCGCCACCGCTAGTCTGCCGTCGGGTCAGGGCTTGATGATCAAGACTTGATTCGATTAAGGGTTGTTTCTTTACCCCAACTCACGGATCGTCGCCAGCGGCGGCGAGTCTACGGCTTTGCGTGTTCCCAATAATCCGGCCAGCGCCACGCCGGCCGCACCGCCGGCGATACCGATCAACGGAATCCACCAATTAATCGCATACGGCACATTGATCACGCGCTCGGACAGTACTGCCGCTAATGCCATCGCGCCTACGCTAGCGATC
>JBBRFJ010000118.1:0-8280 GCA_038224475.1 Burkholderiales bacterium | reverse complement strand
TTCCAAGATAAGAAAATGCTCACCTTCACATGGAATGCGCCGCCGTTTTTGCCTGAAGCCCGCAAGCAGCGAACCGTGGTGATTGTGCGTTTCATTTCGCGCGGTGATTCGCTTACCGATGTGACGCTGCAGCACGTGGGCTGGGGTGATGGAAATGAATGGGACAAGGCGTTCGACTACTTCACCAAAGCGTGGCCGAGTGTATTGAAGAATTTGAAGAAGCGCTTCGATGATGGTCCGGTCGATTGGAAGCCGTGGCTGGAACAATTGAAACGCGGCCAGGCGACGAACCAGAAGAAGTAGTGGAAGCAAACACAAGGCGGGGCGCGGCTCGCAAGCTCGTTGCTGTTGAAGTTGCGCTTGCGAGTGTTCCAAGCATTCCATGCGCCACCATTAAATGTCTCGCTATTTATAACCGAGTGCATAAATGTTTAATATTTTTATATCGTTTAAAACCTTTAAAACCTCACCCAGCGAAAGTTTTCCCGAATGAAGTTTTGGCAAATTGCGTTAATAGTTGTTTTCATATTTCTACTGGGCATCGCGGCGTGGCTGTATACGCCGGACAAAACCATCACCGAGCTGGAATCCACCTACCTTCGTGCGCCTACTGATTATGTTGAGGTCGCCGGCATACGCTTGCATGTGCGCGACGATGGTCCACCGACTCAAACGCAAGTTACCAACAACGACGTGCCGACTGTGATCCTGCTGCACGGCTTTGGCGCGAGTTTGCTCACGTGGGAGCCGTGGGCGGCGCAGCTGAAATCTGACATGCGCGTAATTCGATTTGATCTGCCCGGCTTCGGCTTGACCGGGCCCGACCCGACGGGCGACTACAGCGACACGCGCAGCGTGCAAATCATTACGGCGTTAATGGATAAGCTCGGGCTCGTGCGGGCCAGCGTGGTGGGCAATTCTATCGGCGGTCGTATCGCTTGGAAATTCGCGGCGGCGCATCCCGAGCGCGTTGAAAAGTTGGTGCTGATTGCGCCGGATGGTTTTGCGAGCAAAGGCTTTGAATACGGCAAGGCACCGGAATTTCCAGCCGCAATGAAGCTGATGCGTTATGTGCTGCCCGCCGCCGCGGTAAAAATGAGCATGGCGCCCGCCTATGGCGATGCTGAATTCATGAGCGATTCATTGGTCACGCGCTACCGTGATTTGATGCTGGCACCCAGCGTACGCGATGCCATGCTCGCACGCATGTCGCAGTCAATTTTGGTACCGCCCGAGGAAATCCTCAAAAGTATTCAGACGCCCACGCTGTTGGTGTGGGGCGAGAAAGACCAGATGATTCCGTTCGCGAATTCCAAGGACTATTTACGGCTTCTGCCGCACGCCACGATTGCATCGTTCCCGAGGCTGGGGCACCTGCCGTTTGAAGAAGCGCCGGGCGAATCGTTGGTGCCGGTGCGGGCGTTTTTGATGTCGCCAATGCCACCCACATCGACGCCGCTATCGGCGACACCCGCGCCGAAGTAGGGCAGGTATTTATGGGTTGGTGCGGATGCAAATGGCGTGCCTTGCATGTAAGTAGTTGATACAATGATGCCTGAATAATTTTTGAAGTAAATTCTCCATCAAAGTCATCTTCTGCCAAGGCCTCCAATGAAAATCCGCACGAATTCCCTCGCTTCATTTTGTATCGCTGCGCTGCTAATGCTGCCATTTGCCGCGAGCCATGCAGCGGAATCTGCACCCGCATCCGCACCTGCACCCGCACCCGCACCTGCGCCCGCACCCGTGTATGCCGTGCTTTCGCTGATCGGCGATAAGCTTGATGTCGTGATCGCCCAAGCGCAGACCGGCACGCGCGTGGATGCCAACCGGCGTCAGTCGATTGCCATTGCCGATGCGGTGTTCGATAACGCGGCGGTCAGCGCCGTGGCCGACGCGGTGCGAAAGCTGAAGCCAAATGCAGAACTGGCCGCCATAAACACCCGCAGCACGGCGCTATTTGAAAAGCAGCGCGAGTTGTTTGAACAAACTGGCGACACGATTTTGATTCCCCAGGCGATTCGTGCGGCCCTCAAAAACCAGGGCGCAACGCATCTTTTCCTCATCACCAAACGCCGCGATGATTCGCAGGCGCAATTTGTGAATGGACTGTCAGACGGCAAAGGCAAACTGGAAGGACTGGGCTTTTACCTCGATGGGTCAATCGACACAAAAGTCGCTTCAACCGGGGCGGGTGGTCGCGGATTCATTGCGCCCTATGCCTATATCAATGTCGCGCTGATTGAAGTCGGGACATCAAAAGTCATCAAGAAAGAAAAAATTACCGCGTCCAGTCCCGTGTCAGCCGGGCGAGCAGAAAAAGATATCGGCAATCCTTGGGAGGCTTTAAGCTCGGTCGAGAAAGTTCGACTTGTGAATCTGTTGATAGAGCGCGAGCTATGTCGGGTCGTGCCAGAATTGATGTTGTAGCCAAGTTGTACCACAATTCGTAAGTCAAACCCCAATACCTGGGCGGATCAACAGCCTAAATTGCTCTAGCATGCCCGCCAATGCTAGGGTTTAAAAATTAAAAGGAAACCGCGACGTGCCGCTGTCATGGAACGAAATTAAAAGTCGCTCGATTGCCTTCTCTAAAAATTGGGAGGGCGAGACCTCAGAACGGGCGGAGGCGCAGAGTTTTTGGAATGACTTTTTTGCGATTTTTGGGTTGAATCGGCGGCGGGTCACCGTTTTTGAAAAGCAGGTCAAGCTCGCGCGGGCAGACGAAAAAATTCGCAATGGTCGCATCGATGCCTTCTGGAAAGGCGTGCTGCTTATCGAGCATAAGAGTACGGATCAGGATTTGGATCGCGCCTTCAAACAGGCTGCGGATTATTTTCCCGGCATCGCGGATCGTGATTTGCCGCGCTATATTTTGGTATCCGATTTCGCGCGCTTTCGCCTCTATGATTTGGAGCTCGATACCGAGATCCATTTCAATTTAAACGAGCTGCACAAGCACATCAAACGCTTTGGTTTCATCGCCGGTTATCAGGCGGTCGAGATCAAGCCGCAAGACCCCGTTAATATTAAAGCGGCCGTGCAAATGGGCAAGCTGCATGATCTGCTGCTCGCCTCCGGCTATGATGGCCATCCGCTGGAGCTATTGCTGGTGCGCGTGTTGTTTTGTTTGTTTGCCGACGACACCGGCATTTTTGAGCCCGCGCAGGCCTTGCGGGCATGGGTAGAGGAACGCACGCGTGAGGACGGCACTGACCTTGGCGCACAGTTGGCGCAACTATTTCAGGTACTCAATACGCCGCCAGAAAAACGCGCCAAAACGCTCGATGAGCAGATCAATGCGTTCCCTTACGTGAATGGCAAATTGTTTGAAGAAACACTGCCGATGGCGTCCTTTGATTCGAAGATGCGCGACACTCTGCTCGATTGTTGCGCGCTCGATTGGAGCACCATCTCGCCCGCTATATTCGGCGCGCTGTTTCAGAGCATTAGCGACGACAAAGCGCGGCGCAATCTGGGCGCGCATTACACCAGTGAAGAAAATATTCTCAAACTCATCAAGCCGCTGTTCCTCGACGAGCTGTGGGCGGAATTTGAGAAAGTCAAAACCAACAAGAATAAATTATTCGAATTTCACAAAAAATTGCGCAGCCTCACGTTCTTCGATCCCGCCTGCGGCTGTGGCAATTTTCTCGTCATCACCTACCGCGAATTGCGCTTGCTCGAACTCGCCGTCCTGCGCGTCGTCCACGACAGCGCCGGCTCGCGGTTCCTCGACGTGCATGCCGAAATAAAGCTCGATGTTGATCAGTTTTACGGCATCGAGATTGAAGAATTCCCCGCGCAGATTGCCCAAGTCGCGATGTGGCTGATCGATCATCAAATGAACGTCAAAGTCGGCGTTGAGTTCGGCATGTACTTCGCCCGCATCCCGCTGAAATCATCGCCGCATATCGTGCACGGCAATGCCTTGCGCATTGATTGGGCAGATGTGCTGCCGCCGGAGCAGTGTAGTTATGTGATGGGGAATCCGCCGTTTATTGGCGCGAAGTTTATGGATGACGGACAGCGTGAAGATTCTCGCGCCGTGTTTGCAGGTGTCGAGGGCGGTGGTTTACTGGACTTTGTAGCGGCTTGGTATGTCAAAGCCACGAAGTACATTAAGGCTCCCTCTCCCTCGACGGGAGAGGGCTGGGGAGAGGGTGGCAGCGCCACCCGCTGCGCCTTCGTCTCCACAAACTCTATTACGCAAGGCGAACAAGTCGGTGTGCTATGGGGCTGGTTGCTCCCACAAGGCATCAAAATTCAATTCGCGCATCGAACATTTCAGTGGAGTAATGAAGCGAAAGGTAACGCTGCTGTGCATTGCGTTGTATTGGGTTTTGGCTTGTCTGATTGGCCGAACAAAATAATTTACGAGTACGACAGTATTAGAGGCGAGCCACACGCGGTTTCTGCAACCAATATCAATCCTTATTTGGTTGATGCACCGGATGTTCTGGTGGCGCGACGCTCGTCACCTCTGTTCGCGGTGCCGCGGTTGCACAAAGGGAATCAGCCTACTGACGGTGGTTTTCTTATTTTGGAACAAGGCGCACGCGTTGAATTGCTGAGTAAACATCCCGGTGCAGAACATCTCGTCAAACAATTAATGGGCGCACGTGAATTCCTAAACGCAGAGAAACGTTATTGCCTATGGCTCGTGGGAGTTTCACCTGCTGAATTGCGCAAATACCCGTGGATCATAAATCGTGTGAGTGAGTGCGAAAAATGGCGTCGAGAAGAAGGAAACGCAACTGATACGCGTGCCCTTGCTGCCACACCGACGCTGTTTCGTGAAACATACAATCCGACAAAATTTTGCGCCATCCCAGAAGTATCCTCAGAACGCCGGAAATACATTCCGATTGGTTTTTTGGATGGCTCGATTATTCCGACCAACAAGCTACAAATAATTGAAGAAGTGAGCCTGAATATTTTTGGCGTTTTATCTAGTGCGATGCATATGGCATGGACCAACGCTGTGTGCGGTCGCCTTAAAAGCGACTACCAATATTCCGCGCAGATCGTCTACAACAACTTCCCCTGGCCCGATCAACGCACCGAAACCCAAAAGCAAAAAATCGAAGAAGCCGCGCAAGCGGTGCTCGATGCCCGCGCCATGTTCCCCGATTCGTCCCTTGCCGATCTCTACGACCCGCTGACCATGCCGCCCGCGTTGGTGAAAGCGCATCAAAAACTAGATGCCGTCGTGGATGCCGCGTATGGAAAAAAGACCTTCAAAAACGACGCCGAACGGGTCGCGTTTTTGTTTACGCTTTATCAGCAGTACACCAGTCTTCTGCCCGCTGAAACAGCTGCGAAGAAGCGGCGAAAACCAAGCTCAACGAAAACTTGAGCTATTCAGTAGTCGCTACAAATCGTGGAATCAAACCCTAGCATCAGCGGGCATCTTTGAGCATAAATGCTCCAAGATGCACGCCCATGCTAGTGAACAATCCGCTGGCGTTTCAAACTAATCAGCATCTGTATTGCGGCCTGCGCGGCGGCTCCGACTGCAGCTAATAGCGCTCAAGGTAGATTGGGTTGTCGCCCGGAGGTGCTTTTGGTCTTGGCTTGATGGTGAGGGGAGGCAACCCCACTTCCTGACGATGCCGTGCTGCATATGAAAGTATTGACGCTGTGCTCATGCTAGATATTGATGAGGTCATGGCTTGTTGCACAGATCGCGGTGCATTTTCTACAATTTCTTTAGCAAGTTTCTCAGCATCATCGTCGGCAAAGATTTGAGATTGAATTTGCGACTCATTAAAAGTGACTGCCCATTCTCCAATTAATTTGCGCTGAAGTTCAGTTTGCTGCGCCTGAGGAGTCGCGTTGAAATTCGCCAGCAGATTGGCGTAAGCTTGCATAAACGTGGTGGCGTGGTAGCTCGAGCCGGAAGCAAACAGTTCGCCAAAATATAGGCGATTGGAAAGTCCGCCCAACGCCATCGCTTCTCTGTAATCTTTACTGAAAACAGCTTGAGACATCAGCCGAGAGAGCAGATGAGCATGTGCGTTGAGATCACCCGCATTCGCAAGCAGCGTGAGTTCAATTTCGGTGCTAGCCCGCAACTTGGCCTCTTCGGCCGGGGTAGGATAGCCGTAGTAATCCAGCCATTTAGCTTCCTCCTCGGTCTGCGCATAAAGCCACCAGTAAGACGTGGTGCTTTTCTTGTCAATCGGGCCGGTGTATTGCCGAAATGCCCGCGCTTCGCCGGGTCGGTAAGTAATATCAGCACGTGTAGGAGGCTTTAGAACTGGAATCTGCGACGAGGCATTTGCTGAACTTGCTCCAGAAGCATTTGCCATCGCCACTTTTTTGGCTGCGTTATTCAAAGCCAACTTCTTGTCCGCAACGCTTTGGACGACGTCATCGCTCGTGGATTTGAGCGCATAGCCGCCGACGATAGCGGCAATAACTCCGACGAGTATTATTGCAATCGCTTTACGACTCGTCATCACGGGTTTGGAGTGTTTCAAGATGGTTGTATTCATGGTTGTGTGCAACTATCTCTCGCGGCATCTGCTTTCAATTCTACGAAACGCTGCCCGTTTAGGAGGCTCGGCCCACAACTACTCGCACGCGAGGCGTTACTTTCCACAGGGCGAAAAAAACGGACACCGCGGTGTCCGCTTTTGTTTGAGCTTGCGTTCCTTAGCCAGCTCTAAATTAGTATCGCTCTAAATAATAAGGAGTCGCGCCCTCTGGCACTTTGGGTCTTGGCAAAATAACTAGTGGTGGCAATCTTTTGTATGCACGGATTGTTGAGCCATATGATAGTTGCGACGCTACTGCCTCGGCTGGATAGTGACCGTTTTTGTCTGTGCCGCTTAGAATTTGACTAAACCTATTGCCACCGAACGTCTTTATGATGTTGTCTCGCATGGATTTTGCGGCATCATCAGAGAATATCGAGGCAGAAACTTCAGCCGCTTTAAAGTTCATGCCATGCTCCATAATAAAGTTTGCCTGATCTTCAGTACGTTGACTTGTCGGTATTGCCGAATAATCCGCCAACAATTTTCCGTAGGCTTGGAGGATCTTTGTTGCTTGGTATGGCCCCCCCTCCGTTAGTAAACCTTCGATCTGCCCGCGCATATTTGATCTCTCAATCGGGTCGGTTGATTCGAATGCGGCTGAAAAGCGCCGACTTACCCAATGTGCCCTGGCATTCATATCGCCCGCATCCTTCATTTTCTTCAACTCTTCGAGCGTGGCCGCATTAAGTTTGGCCTCCTCAGCAGGAGTGGGATAGCCATAAGTGTCCATCCATTGCGCCTCGGCCTCCGATTTTGCATATAGCCACCAATCTGAAGCCGTGTTATTTCTGTCGATAACACCCAAATATTGTCGGAGTGCGCGGGTTTGGCCAGGTCGATAAGTCGAATTTACATTACTTGTCTGAGCAATATTGGACACGCTTGACGGCATGGATGCTGACGTAGTGTTATCGCTGCTGCTCGAAACTCGAGACGATGTAGGTTGTGCTCGCGATGCCGCACTATCAAGCGTGCCCCCTTGGTTGTTATCAGTGAAGATAAAATATTTAATTAGCCAAGCGCATACAAGAAAAATCATCAGGCCGATAACCCAAGATAGTGTGTTTCGCTTAGATAGCATTTGAGTCCCTGTTGTGATCGAGGTATTCATAGCGGACAACCATTATCAGCTAGTCTCTTTTCGATGCGTGCGCACGCAGCACCGAATTCCCATGGCGATACAGCCTTATAAGCATCAGAATCGCGATAATCTTTAGGCCCATCCGCTGCGCCTCGGAGATAGCTCAAAATCCAACTCACGATATCAGCAAAGGGGATGACAGTCGGAAGTTTTTTAATTCCATAGTAGTCAAACACTTCTGAAACGCATACCTTTTCTTGCTGGCACGAGGCTAGCGAGGCATTTAATGCAACACTAAAAGCAACATCGTTAACGCCATTGTCAAAACCACTTTGCGCCATTTGGTAAACGCCTAATCCCCACGAAAGGCTGAATTGATATTTGGCACTGATTTCCAGGTCCGACAGCTTTGAGATGTTCACTTGCTTTTTTCCTTTGCACCCAAGCGCGTCGTACGCGTTTTTGTCAGCGGTGCAGACTTGCTGATTCGGTGGAGTAGGGAGAGGGGCTGGTGTAGGCCCTGGTGGCGGTGCATAGCAATTTCCTAGATCAGCGCATGTTGGCCACGGCGCGGTTATGGGTGGAAGCGTAGGAAGCGTAACGCAGTTGTTTTCGGGTGTGCATGGTGGCGCAGGCGGTGTCGTTGGCTCTGGC
>JBBRFJ010000117.1:0-8400 GCA_038224475.1 Burkholderiales bacterium | reverse complement strand
TTTCGGATTTCAATTTTCTGTTGCGGGCAAATCTCAAATCTCAAATCTCAAAACTCAAGTGATACGTGTGGTCCTTGCCGCGCGACCCCAATCGGCACTGCCGTAATCGGGATTGCCTCACCAGACCACAGCAGGCGACTGAGCTTGCCGGTTGCTTAGCTCGCATAAGGCAATTGTTTCCTTCGCGTACTTCAGTGTGGTCTCGCTATCAAAACTTCTCGCCGCACTTTTCGCTTTAGCAAGTTGTTCAACGGCCGCGCTCCACAGTGTCCTTTTGATCCTTCCTTCAATGACGCTCTGCTCAGCGGCTTTGAGCGCACTTTCCGCTTCTGGGCTAAGAGAAATCGGCAGCACCGGCAACGCCGGAGTCGCCATGGTCACAGGGACCGGGGCGACCTTTTTCGAGTCAAATATTAACGCGCATCCGCCTAAACAGATCGTTGAAATAACCAGCCCAAAGGCAAGGTAATTAACGCTTTCATGCCGACGATTCATGTACGCCGCCATCTTTCTCTAACGAGCCTGGAAGATATTCATAGCCAAGTATATCAGCCGCACCCCCCAAGCGACATCATAAAATTACCTTTAAAACGTGAAAAATGTGTAACTCGTCAAAGGCTTAGCGACAATACTTCGTCTAAATTCAAGTTGTTTCTGTACTTAGTGGTTACGAGCCATGCGAACCAATGCGCAGACTAAGTTTTGGCTCAACTCTTTATCGGCGAAATCCTCTCGCGTATAATCCGCTTTTTGTCGGAGTCACTACTTTGAAACTCGTCAAAAAGGCCCTGACGTTTGACGACGTCTTGCTGGTTCCCGCCCATAGTCAAGTCCATCCGCGCGACGTCATGCTCGCGACGCAACTCACCAAAACCATCCGTCTGAATCTGCCCCTCTTGTCGGCGGCCATGGATACCGTTACCGAGTCACGGCTTGCGATCGCGTTGGCGCAAGAGGGCGGCATCGGCATTGTTCACAAAAACCTGTCGATTCGCGCCCAAGCGATGGAAGTTGCCAAGGTAAAGCGTTTTGAAAGCGGCGTTGTCAAGGATCCGTTGGTGGTGACGCCAACGATGACGGTTCGCGAAGTGTTGTCGCTGCAGCGTCAAAACGGAATATCCGGCCTGCCGGTGGTCGAAGGCAAAAAAGTGGTCGGCATCGTCACCAACCGCGATTTACGTTTCGAAACCAATCTCGATCAGCCCGTCAAAAATATCATGACGCCGCGAGATCGTCTGGTCACCATCAAGGAGGGTGCCGCGCTGGATCAAGCGCAGGCGCTGCTTCATAAGCATCGTTTAGAGCGTGTGCTGGTGGTGAATGAGGACTTTGAGCTTGCCGGCCTGATTACCGTAAAAGACATTCAGAAAGCACAGGATCATCCCTATGCCAGCAAAGACGCTCAGGGCAGATTACGGGTCGGCGCGGGTATTGGTGTCGGCGGCGACAACATGGATCGCGCCGCGGCCTTGATTGAAGCGGGTGCGGATTGCTTGGTGGTGGATTCATCCCATGGTCATGCGCAGGGTGTGCTCGACATGGTGCGCGGTGTGAAGGTGAAATTCCCGAATGTGCAAATAATTGGCGGCAATGTGGCCACCGCGGCAGGCGCTAAAGCGCTCGCCGATCATGGTGCCGACTGTGTAAAAGTCGGTGTCGGCCCGGGCTCAATCTGTACCACGCGTATTGTTACTGGAGTGGGTATGCCGCAAATCACGGCGGTGGCAGAAGCGGCCTCCGCACTAGATTCGCTTGGGATTCCTTGCATTGCCGATGGCGGCATTCGTTACTCTGGCGATGTAGCCAAGGCGATTGCGGCAGGCGCTTCCTGCGTGATGATGGGTTCGATGTTTGCAGGCACCGACGAGGCCCCGGGCGAGATCGAATTGTTTCAAGGCAGATCGTATAAAAGCTATCGCGGCATGGGCTCATTGGGCGCAATGCAAAAAGGCTCATCGGACCGCTATTTCCAGGAAAATATCAACAACGCCGATAAATTGGTGCCCGAGGGCGTTGAAGGCCGCGTGCCCTACAAAGGCCCGGTGACCACCATCATTCACCAATTGATGGGTGGTCTGCGGGCATCCATGGGGCTGGTAGGTTGTCCCACCATTGAACAAATGCGGATGGAAGCGATCTTCGTCGAAATCACCGCCGCTGGCATGCGCGAATCGCATGTGCACGATGTGCAGATGACCAAGGAAGCGCCAAATTACCGGGTGGACTAACCGTCACACTTAGCATTCGCGATGTTCCACACTAGCGTTCTTGCCGACGAAGCTAAAAAGTAATACCTGAAACAATGCCAAATAATGATTGCGTCTGATGAATAGCCCCACCGCAGAATTGAATGTTGTACCCGATGCAAAATCCGAGGCGCAAAAAGCGGAGGAAAAAAAGCGCAAGGCGGGCTTCAGATTTGTGCTCGCCGTGGTGTTTCTTGACATGCTGGGCGTGGGCCTCGCCGTGCCGGTGCTCCCGTTATTGGTCGGAAATTTTGTTAGTTCGCCCGATGATCAGGCGCGGTGGTACGGCATTCTGGCGGCGACATTCGGTCTGATGCAATTTGTATGCATGCCTATGCTCGGCGCGATTTCGGACAAAATCGGC
The DNA here is from genome assembly GCA_038224475.1 of Burkholderiales bacterium. GTDB lineage: Bacteria > Pseudomonadota > Gammaproteobacteria > Burkholderiales > Usitatibacteraceae > UKL13-2. The sequence continues at coordinate 5,790 of JBBRFJ010000117.1, read as the reverse complement.
CGACGTCCGGTCATGATTTTTTCCACTGCTGGAATGGCACTGAATTTTCTCGTGACCGCGTGGGCGCCCTCGTTGGCCTGGTTATTTTTAGGTCGTTTTATTGGCGGCGCGTGCTCGGCATCAATGTCAACCGCATCGGCCTATGCGTCCGATATTTCCACTTCTGACAATCGCGCAAAAACATTTGGTTTGATCGGTGCGGCATTCGGCATGGGTTTTATTTGCGGGCCGATGCTGGGCGGGCTGCTGGGCGGAATCGATTACCATTTGCCGTTCTATGTGGGCGCCGCATTGTGTTTTGGCAATGCCATCTTCGGCTACTTCTTCGTTCGAGAATCGCTGCCGTTGGAAAGGCGCAGCTCCATTACGCTCGCAAAAATAAATCCGTTCGCATCACTGTTTCGCTTGTTTTCGCGCCGCGATATTGGCCTTCTGATTGTGGTGTTCGCGTGCCTGTCGTTCGCACAAATTTTGCAGCAGTCGATTTGGGTGCTGTACATGCATTTCAAATTCAATTGGGGCCCGAAAGAAAACGGCATCGCACTGTTCTGCGTGGGCATCACCGCGGCGGTGGTGCAGGCCGGATTGCTGGGTCGCATGCTGAAAATATTTGGCGAAGTTCGCGTCAGCCTGATCGGGCTTTTCACCGCGATTCTGGTTTACGCCGGCATGGGTTTTGTGACCGAAGGTTGGATGGTTTATGTGTTGATTTTCTCCAATCTTTTTGCCTACGCCGCCGGTCCCGCATTACAAGGCATCGTCTCTAAAGCGACCGATCCCGCCCAGCAAGGTTCACTCATGGGATCGTTGCAATCGCTGAGCAGCCTGGCCGTTGTTGTCGCTCCGCTGGTCAGCACTTATTTGCTGGCGACGGTCACACATTTGCCTCAACACGACTGGCGCATCGGCGCGCCTTTCTACTTGGCCGCAATACTTCAACTGGTCGGCTGGGCGCTGGCTTGGCATTTCTTTTCAAGCCGCGGAACGCCGATTTACGTCCCGCCTGTGCTGCAACCCAAATAGTTTTTCGTTCGTTTTTTAATTTCATTTCTTTTTAGTTCGTGGCCAAAATGTCCGACAAAATCCTCATCCTCGATTTCGGCTCTCAAGTCACCCAGCTTATCGCGCGCCGAGTACGAGAAGCGGGTGTGTACTGCGAGCTTCATCCCTTCGACATGTCGGCTGACGACATCAAAGCCTACCAACCGAGCGGCATTATTTTGTCCGGCAGCCATGCCAGCGTCACCGAAAACGATACCGCGCGAGCCCCGCAAATTGTGTTCGAATTAGGCGTGCCTGTGCTCGGCATTTGCTACGGCATGCAGACGATGGCTGCGCAATTGGGCGGCAAAGTGGAAAATGGATTGGTGCGTGAATTTGGTTACGCCGAAGTCCGCGCACGCGGCCATTCCAAATTATTTGAAGGCATTCAAGACCGCGCCAACAGTGATGGGCATGGCCTGTTAGATGTTTGGATGTCGCACGGCGACAAGGTCACCGAATTGCCGCCCGGCTTCAACGTTATCGCGTCAAACGAGACCACGCCGTTTGCCGGTATGGCAGACGAAACGCGCAAATTTTACGCGGTACAGTTTCATCCGGAAGTCACGCACACGCCGCAAGGCCCGGCGATTTACAGCCGCTTTGTGCACGACATTTGTGGATGCGAATCGCATTGGAATATGCCCGAATATATCCCTCAGGTTGTTGCCAAAATTCGCGAACAAGTCGGCGATGATGAAGTGATATTGGGCTTGAGTGGCGGCGTCGATTCATCTGTCGCCGCCGCGCTGATTCACAAAGCGATTGGTGATCAACTCACTTGCGTCTACGTCGATAATGGCCTAATGCGTTTGAATGAATCGGTGCAGGTTAAAAAAACGTTCACCGATCATCTGCACATGAAAGTGATTTACGTCGATGCGGCGGATGATTTTTTGAGCGAGCTAAAAGGGATCGCCGACCCCGAGCAAAAGCGCAAAATCATTGGCCGCGTATTTGTGGAAGTCTTTCAGCGCGAGTCGGCGAAATTGCCGAAGGCGAAATGGCTCGCCCAAGGCACGATTTATCCCGATGTAATTGAATCTGCGTCTGCAAAGACCAAGAAGGCTAACACCATCAAATCGCACCACAACGTCGGCGGCCTGCCCGATTCCTTGCATCTAAAGTTACTCGAACCGCTGCGCGAATTATTCAAAGACGAAGTGCGCAAACTCGGGATTGAACTTGGCCTTGCGCCCGAAATGGTCTACCGTCACCCCTTTCCCGGCCCCGGTCTAGGCGTTCGAATTCTGGGTGAAGTCAGCAAACCTGCGGCCGATTTATTGCGCAGAGCGGACGCGATTTTTATTGAAGAATTACGCGCGACCAAAGATGAAAATGGCGTCAGTTGGTACGACAAAGTGGCTCAAGCGTTTGCCGTTTACTTACCCGTTAAAAGCGTTGGCGTGATGGGCGATGGTCGCACCTATGAGAATGTTGTCGCGCTTCGTGCCGTACAAACCACTGATTTCATGACTGCGCATTGGGCCGAGTTGCCTTATTCATTGCTGGGCAAAGTTTCAAACCGGATTATTAATGAAGTGCGTGGATTTAATCGGGTTGTCTATGATGTGAGTGGGAAGCCGCCGGCGACGATCGAGTGGGAATAGAAAATGGCGCGCTGGCTTCTCCTGCCCATTTTTTTAGCCCTTGCATCGTGCGCGCATATTCCAGCGCAAGAATGCGCAAACCCTATAGAAATCCCAGAAAAAATTGCGAGTTCGCACGTTATTTTGTTTGGTGAAATTCATGGCACGCAAGAAATTCCCCAATTTGTTGACGATGTCGCGTGTCAATTCGTTAAGGTAGGTAGACCCGTTCAGATCGCGATTGAGCATGTGGCCAGCGACCAAGCGAGGATTGATGCGTATTTAAATTCGAGTGGTGATGACAAAGCGAAGCGGGCATTGATCGATTCGCTTTTTTGGCGCAAAGCATTGGATGGCCGCGCAACGATGGCAATGCTCGGGCTGATTGAGCAACTTCGCTCGTATAAAGCGAACGGTGCATCAGTTCAAATTATGGCGATGGATCAGCCATTGGGAGCTATGAAAAAAATCGAAACGAAAGATGAAACTATGGCATCGGTTGTCGATGCTGCCGTTGCGTCAAACCCAAAAGCGATCACGTTGGTGTTAGCTGGGAATATTCATACGCGTCGCGTGGAACGGCATCCTGACTTTCAAATTGATCCCCCAATGGGTTACTTGCTAAAGACGCGGGATGTTTTATCGTTTGATGCTGCGTTTACGGGCGGAAAAGCTTCCACGAACAAAGCGCCGCCCGGTGGCGAAATCTTCGGCGCAAACGTAGAAATGAAAGATGCGCTTGGACCTAGGCGGTTCGTGCAAAGTACCGAGCCAATAGAGGGCGGTTATGACGGTACATTTTTTGTGGGTTCAATCAGCGCTTCGCCGCATGCGGCACTAGTGTTTGGTCAGAAGTGACCCGCCAAAACATCACCTCCAACACCGCTTGGGAATCCACCATCGGCTATTCCCGCGCGGTACGAATTGGCAATCACATCTGGGTCGCCGGGACGACCGCCACCGATGAAAGTGGCGCGGTAATCGGCAAAGGCGATCCTGCGGTGCAAACGCGATATGTGCTGCAGAAAATTGAGCGCGCCCTGAATGAAGCCGATGCTTCCCTAGCGGACGTGGTGCGCACACGAATGTTCGTGACCAACATCGCGGACTGGGAAATCATCGGCCGCGTTCATGGAGAATTTTTTGGCGAGGTGCGGCCAGCGGCCACGATGGTTGAAGTTGCGCGATTGATTGATGCTGAACATCTGGTCGAAATTGAGGTGGATGCATTTGTGGGCATCGTGCTGGCGGCAGATACGCCGGAGGTCGTAACGCGGTCGCGGCCTCCCTCGCGATGAGCTCATTGAGTAGATTTGTACTATGAAAATATCAAACCCTAGAGCGGGCGCTTGTTTCCGAACAGTTTTGCTTGGAAAGAGCCGCCAATGCTGGTTCTTGAAAAGCGACTCGTTATGCTGACCGATGACGACTGCATGCGCGAAGCGCTGGCGTTAGCGTTGCAGGCGCATGCGTTGGGGGAGGTTCCTGTCGGTGCGGTTGTTGTAAAAGACGGCGTGATCATCGGCCGTGGCTTCAACCAACCGATCACCTCAAATGACCCCACCACCCACGCGGAAATTGTCGCGCTGCGTGATGCGGCGGCGAATATCCAAAATTATCGTTTGGTCGACTGCGAACTTTTTGTGACGCTGGAGCCGTGCATGATGTGCGTGGGTGCAATGCTGCACGCGCGCGTCAAACGGGTGGTATTTGGTGCGCTTGAGCCCAAAACCGGTGTGTGTGGCAGCGTGTTGAACCTGCCGAATGAGGCGAAATTGAATCACCATGCAACGTTTTCTGGTGGCGTGTTGGCAGACGAATGTAGCGAATTGTTGAAAGCATTTTTTGCCGCGCGAAGATTAAAAAAAGAGCTTGTAAATCCCGCTACGCAAACGACAAATGATCCGGAAAACCCGGCAGACCAATAAAACCGTGCCAGAATAGGCTGTCGTCAAATTTGCTTCATCCGCGGCGACCGTTTGGAGGAACAATGCAGCAACTAAGCGCACTAGACGCTCTTTTTTTGTATCTCGAAACGCCCGCGACGCCGATGCATGTCGGCAGTCTTTTTCTTTTGGAAAAGCCAAAAGGACATCGGGGTAGTTTCTATCCGAATATTCGACGTTTGATTGAATCGCGGATGCATCTTGCCCCTCTGTTTTCGCGCAAGTTGGCGTTCATGCCGTTCGATCTGGCGAATCCGATCTGGTTGCAGGACGACAACGTCGATCTTGATTGGCATATCCGCGCCATGACGCTGCCCAAGCCGGGCAGCGCCCTCCAGCTTGAGGCGGCGGTTGCCAAACTGCATGAGGGCATGCTGGATCGCGATCGCCCGCTATGGCAATTTACGATTATTGAAGGCCTCGCCAGCGGTGAAGTGGCGTTTACATCGCGGATTCATCATGCCGGTTTGGACGGGCAGGGCGGGGTGGCACTCGCGCAGGCGGTGCTCGATATAGAGCCGAAGCCCGCGCCTTCCGCGCGGCAAGTCGGCAGCCGTAAAAGTTCGCAAAAAAGCTCACGCAGCGCGATGCCGCCATCGGCCGCGAAAATGTTGTCCGCCGCGTTCCGGAATAGCGTTGCACAATATGGAAAAATTTTAAAAGCCGGTGCAGGTGCGGTGAAATCAATCGGCGCTGCAGGAAGCAAAACAGTAATGGCCCTGACCAGTACCCAAGCGAAGAAAATGGGTGCACCGACCGAGCAGCTTTCTGGCTTGGCAAATATGGTCGAACTCGCCGGAAATGTGGCGAAGCTAAAAACCAGCGACACGCCACTGCAAGCAGCCAAAAAATTACTACCCGCCGGGATGAAGCTCGGCCCGCGCACGCCGCTGAATGTCGCGATTTCCGGCGGGCGTTCATTCGCCACCGCGCAGATCCCGCTTGCCGAAGCAAAAATGCTGGCCAATCATTTTGACGTCAAGCTCAACGATATTATTCTCGCCACGGTGTCTGGTGCGCTTCGCCGCTTTTATGCGGACGATAAGAAGCTATTAAATAAATCGATGATTGGTGCGGTGCCCGCTAGCTTGCGTACGCCGGGCGATACCTCGCAAAGCAATCAGGTCACGATGATGCTGATAGACATGGCGACCAATATCGCCGATCCGGCCGAACGAGTGGCCGCGATCCGCGAAGCAAGCAGCGCCGCGAAA
>JBBRFJ010000116.1:0-8439 GCA_038224475.1 Burkholderiales bacterium | reverse complement strand
AACAATGCAATGTCCTAGCATTAGATAGTTGGCGGCCTTGTTCTGAACACGAATAACTTAATCGGCAGTCCACGGCAATCAAACAAACTCCTTTAAATCCCCCAGCAAAGTTGGAATCAGTTCGGATACCGTCGGATGAATATGCATCGCGCGTTGAATCACGGTGTAGGGTTTGTCGGCATACATCACGTCGATAATGGCATGTATCGCCTCGTCGGCTTCAATCCCCAATAGCGCTGCGCCGAGAATTTTTTTCGTTTCGGCATCCACCAATACGCTCATCATGCCTTGAGTTTCGCTGCGTTCGCGGGCGCGGCCGACGCGAGTCATTTTCATTGTGCCAATCAGCGCTTTGCGGCCGCTGGCGCGCACTTCGCGTTCGGTCATGCCGACGCGGGCAAGTGGTGGATCGATGAACAGCGCATAGGTCGGAATACGGTCGCTCACTTTACGAGGATCATTGTCGAGCAGATTCGCTGCGACGATTTCGAAATCGTTATATGACGTATGTGTAAATGCACCGCGACCGTTGGCGTCGCCTAGCGCCCAGATGCCCGGCATGTTGGTGCGGAGTTGGTCGTCGACCGTGATGAAACCGCGTGCGTCCATCGCAACACCGGCTTTATCGAGACCCAAGTCATCGGTATTGGGCTTACGTCCGACGGCGAGTAGCAACTGTGTACCGAGGATTTCCTCGGTTTCGCTGCCGCAGGTTACGTTCACACCCACGCCATTATTTTTTCGCGAAACTGCAAGGCAATTCGCATTGAGTCGAATTCCGATGCCTTCGACTTCAAGAATTTTTTCGACGGCGTTTGAAACCACTTCATCTTCCCGCGAAATCAGCCGCGGTCCCGCCTCGATTACGGTGACGCGGCTACCGAATCGTCGGTAGGCTTGAGCGAACTCCAGGCCGATATAGCTGCCGCCAATGATGACCAAGTGTTCGGGTAAAAAATCAACATCCATGATGTTTGAATTAGTAAAGTATTCAACCTCATGTAGCCCGGGAATTTCGGGCACCGCTGCGCGACCACCGACATTAATAAAAATCTCGTTTGCCTCCAGCAGTCTGTCGTTCACGCCAACGGTGGTCGGACTTTCAAAGCGCCCATGTCCTTCAATCACAGTGAGATTCGGCGTTGTTTTTAGCCATTCGGTAACACCGGTGTTTGATTGTTTAACCACCGCATCCTTGCGGGCTTTTACGGCTTTCATATCGACGTAAAAGTCAGCGTTAATCATCACCCCAAAATCCGCTGCACGCCGTGCCAGATGTGCCACTCGGGCACTTGCGATGAGCGTTTTGGTTGGGATGCAACCCACATTCACACAAGTGCCGCCGAAAAGCTTGCGCTCCAAGATTGCCGTCTTTCGCCCCGATTTCGCTAGGCGCACCGCTAACGCAGGTCCCGCTTGGCCGGTGCCGATAACGATAGCGTCAAATCTTTCACTTTGGATTGCCATGATGTTGCCTCCATTCTGTTTCGCAATTTCTTGATTATGTGCTCCGCGCGTTTCGCTGCTGGAATTAAGCTTCTGGATTTACGCTTTAGAATACGTAAATCAAATTTTGTTGGATAAATTATGGCGAGTTTCAAGTTCTTACTTTCGGTTAGCCTACAGATTAGTTGTGCTGCGGTCGCATTACTGTCCGCGTTGCCCTTATCTTCATGCAGCGATAACACGATCACGCGCGCGACAATCCCGGCAGGCGGTAATCAAGCTCAAAGTGGCCTCTACAGACAAGGGAAACCCAGCGCGGATGGCATCGGCAAGATTTATATGGGCCGTGAAATTGCGGGCGTGATGGGTTGGCAGGGTGCGGCGTGGCTCGAGCGCGAAGAGCGTAGTCGCGAAGAGCGGCCCGATTTATTGCTGCCCGAACTTCATTTGCAACCCGGTATGGCGGTGGCTGATATCGGCGCAGGCACCGGCTACTATTCAAGACTGATGTCGAAGATCGTCGGGCCGAAAGGTGTTGTTTACGCTGTCGACGTCCAGCCACAGATGGTCTCGATGTTGAAGGAAGTGACTGCCAAGCCAGAATTTTCAAACATTAAGCCGGTGTTGAGTAGCGTGAGCGACGTGAAGCTTCCGCCAGCCTCGATTGACCTCGCCATCATGGTGGATGTGTACCACGAACTCGAATTTCCGCACGAGGTCATTGAATCAATGATCAGCGCCCTTAAGCCGGGTGGTCGCATTGTATTTGTGGAATACCGCGCGGAAGATCAGCGCGTCCCCATTAAGGAGGTGCACAAGATGGCTGAAGCGCAGGTGAAGCGGGAGGCGCTTACTCATTCTCTCGTTTGGGAGCGCACAGCGAGCATTTTGCCGTGGCAGCACGTGATCATTTTCAAAAAGAACGAGCAGCGTAACGAGAAGTAAAGGCACTTTCTTGAGTGTGGCCACTTATGTGCGCGCCACTAGCATTGGCGGGGTTCATGGAGCAGAAATGGTTGAAAATGCCCGCCAATACTAGGCTTTCAATTTTAAAAAGGCAACCTGCGTTGGGTTGTCACAACAATAGTTTTAACCATTTGAGGAGAGCAACATGGGGCGTATTTCGTTAATTCTAATTTGCGCATTTTCGTGCGCAACTAATCTGGCGCATGCCGCAGCGACGGTGCTTCAGTGTGGGCGGATGATTGATGTGCGCTCGCTGGAAGTCCTACCAGAGCGCACGATTGTGGTGGAGGATAAGCGCATTGCAAGGATCGAACGCGGATACATCACGGTTGCTGACGGAAACGTGATTGATCTACGCAACCAAACGTGCATGCCTGGCTTGATTGATTTGCATGTTCATCTTGCATTCTCACTATCGCCGAACGCGACAGTCGAGGGCTTCTCATTCAACCCTGCCGACTACGCTGTGAGGGCCGTTGGTAATGCAGAAAAAACACTGATGGCGGGCTTTACGTCGGTGCGCGATCTCGGCAGCCCACCCGGCGTCGGCGTGGCGTTGCGAAACGCGATCAATCAAGGCCTCGCCAAAGGCCCACGCGTTCAGGCGGCTGGCATGATCACGTCTACCGGAGGCCATGGTGATCCGACCAATGGTCTGCGTATCGACTTGATGGGCAACCCCGGTGCAGATCGCGGCATCATCAGTGGCGCTGATGAGGCCCGGCGCGCGGTTCGGCAGCGCTATAAGGAAGGTTTCGACCTGATCAAAATAGCAACGACCGGCGGCGTACTGTCGCTCGCTAAAAGTGGTGATGCGCCTTTGCTGGTGGATGAAGAGCTCGCAGCGATTGTAACGACGGCGAAAGATTACGGTTATCCGGTGGCCACACATGCGCACGGCGCGGACGGCATGAAGCGGGCGATTCGCGCCGGCGTGCAAACGATTGAACACGGCACCTATATGGACGAGGAGGCGATCCAACTCATGAAGGCGCGTGGTACTTGGCTGGTCACAACGATTTCAGCGGGTCGATTTGTCGCAGAAAAGGCAAAGCTTGCGGGCTATTTTCCCGACATGATCCGCACCAAAGCAGCCACAATCGGGCCGCAAATTCAGGGCATGTTCTCTCGGGCATATAAGGCAGGTGTGAAGATTGCATTCGGTACCGACCAAGGCGTCGCGCCGCATGGCGACAACGCGAAAGAGTTTGAGTACATGGTTGAAGCGGGCATGCCGCCACTGGAAGCGATTCGTGCGGCGACATTGAACGGCGCCATCGTGATGGGGCTGGAACGCGACATCGGCACATTGGACGTAGGCAAGCTGGCAGATATTGTTGCCGTGCCGGGCGATCCGTCCAAAGAAATTTCAGTGATGAGCAAAATGCAGTTTGTGATGCGCGACGGCGTGGTCTATAGAAAGCCTTCTTCCCAATAAGGCGACAACGTCAGACGGCAAAGCGTGGCAGGACGGTGACGAGATAGCAAAATGCCGTATCCCAGCATGCTGGTGGTAATTTGTTACACGCTCATGTATCTCGTTACACATCTGGTTCTTTTTTTGTCGCCGCAAGCGTTATGGTGTCGGTATCGTGCATTTGTTCAATAAAAGTTAAACAAAATAGGTGTCGACATGATTTTTAAACACTCGGATTCCATCGGGCTCGCGGATCGACTATGCGCAGGCAGAGAGAAAAGCAATTCTCGCACCCAGCCAATTACGTTCCGATCGGCGCGCGTTGTCTTATCCGAGCTTTTACTATCATGCCTGTTGTTGATCTTGCTACTGTCGGCAAGTGCTAATGCTTTTGCGCAGTCTACCAACCAGGTCGGTTTCTGGTGGAAGCCGACCGAATCTGGATGGGGACTGAGCATTCAGCAGCAAGGTACCCGTACTTTCGCGATTTGGTACACGTTCAGCGATCAGAGCGTGCCGATATGGCATACGTTGGATTGCGCGTTTGCTGGAAATGTTTGCGCGGGTGATTTAAGCTCGGGAACGGGTTTGCCATTTTCGCAAATCGTCAGCAGTGCCAATCCCGTCATTATTAAATCGGGCACCGGCTCGCTTACGCTGACCAGCGCGAATCGGCTGAACCTGACCTACACCATTGGTTCGGTAACTCAGACCAAATCCGCGCTTGAGCCATTTAATTTTAGTGGAGATGCCAACGCACCGACGTGTACGCTGCAAGCCGCGTCGCGTGCGAGTGCAGCCAACTACACAGACTTATGGTGGGGTGGGGCAAGCGCATCAGGTTGGGGTGTGCAGATATCGCATCAGGGAAATCAAATCTTTTTTGGCTGGTATGCCTATGACGATCAGGGCCGCGCCTCTTGGTTAACAGGCTTGGGCACGCAGGACATCGCCAATCCCGCCCGATTCACAGGCAGCGTCAGCAAAGTAAACACCGGCCTGCCATTCAGTCAGATCAGCGGGCCCAACCCAGCCGCGCCGGTTGCTATCGGCACTTTTACGCTCAACTTCGCGAATGGCGAAACCGGGACATTTAGCTATTCAATTCCGAATGCATCGAGATCCCTTCCCCTGTCCCGTTTTGCGGTAGCGGGCGGGAATACGAATCTGTGTGTATCGGGCTCAACTGCTACACCCGCCAAATCAGCCGAGGCGTCGCGCTTCCTCGGACAAGCCACCTTCGGTCCACGCATGGCAGATATTGATGCGCTAGCCGCATCGACGCCCGATGCTTGGTTGAACAGCCAATTTTCAAAGCCGCAGACATTGCATTTGCCAAACACGGTGGCGTATCTTGCCACCCTCCCAGCCGATATGCAGAACGGACAAACCAGTTTTAATTGGAGTCTCTGGAAAAATTTCGCAACAGGTGAAGATCAATTGCGGCAACGGATGGCGTTCGCACTGTCAGAAATATTTGTGATTTCGCTTGATAGTAGCCTGTCATTTCCTTATCCGCGCGGCACAGCGCAATACATGGATACCTTGGGTGATAAAGCGTTTGGTAATTATCGCGATCTGTTGGAAGCCGTGACGTATTCGCCGATGATGGGTCGCTACTTGGCGACGCTGGGGAGCGCCAAAGAAAACCTTGCAACCGGCAGTACGCCGGACGAGAACTATGCACGAGAAGTTATGCAGCTTTTTACCATCGGCCTTTACCAGCTCAATGTTGACGGCTCAAACCGTTTGGATGGCAATGGCAAACCGATCGAGACATATTCGAACGCGGACGTGAGCGGCTTGGCGAAGGTGTTCACCGGTATAAGTTGGGCGGGGCCAGATACTTCTAATACGCGTTTTTATGGCGGCAACGCAGACCCTGATCGGCAGATAAAGCCAATGCAGGCTTATGAACAATTTCATTCGACTGCGCAAAAGCAATTCCTCGGCGTGACGATTCCTGCGCAAACGGTTGCCGCGACAAATGCGGACGTGCGGATTGCGCTGGATACTTTGTTCAATCACCCAAACGTGGGCCCGTTTTTTGGTAAACAGATTATCCAGCGGCTGGTGACGGCCAACCCGTCACCCGGCTATGTGACCAGAGTTGCCAGCGTGTTTAATAATAATGGCGCCGGCGTTCGCGGTGATCTGAAGGCGGTCATCAAGGCGGTATTGCTGGATCCCGAGGCGCGCGACTTGGCCAATGTTACCGCTCGCTCGGGCAAACTGCGTGAGCCGGTTGTCCGCTTGGTGCAATGGATACGCGCATTCAACGCGCGTTCAAATGACGGCCGCTTCCTGCTCAGCACAACCTCTGACCCGGCTGCCCAACTCGGCCAATCGCCAATGCGTTCGCCCTCTGTTTTCAATTTTTTCCGGCCTGGCTACATTCCACCGAATAGTAAATCAGGTGCGATAGGTCTGGTCTCTCCTGAAGCGCAAATTACCAGCGAAACATCGGTGGCGGGCTACCTCAACTATATGCGCACCAATATCGCTTCTGGCATCGGTTCATCCACCAACGGTATCCGAGATATTCAACCAGACTACAGCGCAGAAATTGCCCTTGCTACGGATCCCGACAAGTTAGTGGATCGCGTGAATTTGTTGCTCGCGGCAGGGCGCTTGTCGACCGCTGTTAGGAATCAGATTCGTGACGCCGTGGCCAGCGTTGTGATTGGAACATCAAACCCGGAAGGGGATAAAAAGAATCGGGTTTATCTGGCGGTCTATCTGACGATGGCCGCACCTGAATATATTTTGCAGAATTAATTACCTGAGCTGACTGGAGATAAACATGAAAAACATCGTCGTTAAAACAGGTAATGAATCGCGCCGCGAATTTTTGCGTACGGCTGCAAAACTCTCGGTCGCCGGTACGGCCGCGCCATTCGCATTGAATCTTGCCGGCATCGGCGCGGCTGCGGCGCAAACCGCGACTGATTATCGCGCGCTCGTGTGCGTATTTTTTTATGGTGCCAACGATCATAACAACACCATTATCCCCGTCGATACGGCTTCATATGCCGCGTATTCCGGAGCCCGTTCGACGATTGCTCGAGCGCTGACTGATATTGTGCCGCTTACGCCGTCAGTGGCGCTGACGGGATCAAATGCGGGTCGACAGTTTGGTCTGGCCAAGGAGTTGACGCCGCTAAAAACGATTTGGGATGCCGGCAAATTAGCGGTTGTGGCCAACGTGGGACCGCTCATCGTGCCCACCACCAAAACCCAATATACAAATTTATCGGTTCCGTTGCCGCCTAAACTCTTCTCACACAACGACCAGCAGTCGGTGTGGCAGGCGAGCGCGCCGGAAGGTGCGCGTTATGGTTGGGGTGGTCGTATGGGTGATTTATTTGCCTCGCAAAATGCGAGCTCGATTTTTACGTGCAATTCAGTTTCGGGCAGTGCGGTTTTTCTGGCGGGACAAAACGTTGCGGCCTATCAGGTCAGCACCTCGGGATCGGTTCCGATATCGGGAATAAAAGGCTCATTATTCGGTTCCGCCAGCGCCAGCGCGACTCTCAGAAACATCATCACAACCGGTGGTGGCAGCTATTTCTCGCAGGATTTAGCCGACACCACAGCGCGATCTATTGACGCCGATGCGAGCTTGTCCACGGCTTTGCTAAGTGCGCCTGATTTTCCGCTGTCGGCTGACCTCACGTCCAACAGCCTCGCAGCACAACTCAGAATCGTGGCTCGCATGATCGCCGCGCGAAATTCACTCGGTGCCAAACGCCAAGTTTTCTTTGTCTCGCTGGGTGGATTCGATACCCATGATAACGAGCTTAACGACCAGCCCACGCTGCACACCAAAGTTGCCGCTGCCATGGCTTATTTTCAAACCAATATTGATTCCTTGCAAATTGCGGATAAGGTAACCACCTTTACTGCCTCGGATTTCGGCCGCACATTAACTAGCAATGGCGATGGATCTGATCATGGCTGGGGCTCGCATCATTTTGTAATGGGCGGTGCGGTTAAAGGTCGCCAGTACTACGGTACGTTCCCGATCATGGGCCTCAACAACAACGACGAAGTGGGGTCGGGACGTTTGCTGCCGACGACATCAGTTGACCAATTCGCCGCGACAATGGCGCGATGGTTTGGGGTCAGTGATACCGATATGCGTTTAGTCCTGCCGAATATTGGGAATTTTTCATCATCGAATCTCGGCTTCTTGGGCTAGATGCCTTTTGAACGCTGGTTAGAGGGGCATAAAAAACCCTTCCCACGCTAGGGAAGGGTTGGTTTCAGCACCGCAAGTTGACGCTGCAAATTCTGGCTAACGCGTCTATGTTTACCGGCGGTACGGATTGTTAGGGTGCCGATCATATCGATTAGGAACGCCGTCACCATCACGATCCCAGCGGCCGCGCTCTGAAACCCAATACCCATTGCTTTGGGTCCAGCGATAGGGTGTGTATACATAGCCGCGCCGTTCCGTCACCCAATAGCCGCCGACCCAAACGTGATGGTAGCCGCCGCGATACTGACGCCAATCCCAGTACCCGGGTGTCCAAATTTTCCCGTAGCGCGGTTGCGGCACAACTTCATATCGCAACGGTGGTGGGGCAATATTCACGCGGATATCAGTG
>JBBRFJ010000115.1:0-8614 GCA_038224475.1 Burkholderiales bacterium | reverse complement strand
CGCGCCCGTACTGCCCTTGGCAAAAATTTGGTACGACTTGGCATCATCGAGAGGTAGCAGCGCCACGTCAAAATTGCGATACGGCTCACCACTACTTTGCGTGCCCTCGCGCGCGCGAATCAGCTTGACGGCTTCTTCAACGATGGTCAGCGTGGTAAGACCCAAAAAGTCGAACTTGACGAGGCCGACCGCCTCCACATCATCTTTGTCGTACTGGCTCACAAACGAATCAGAACCATCAGCCACATAGAGAGGCGTGAAATCCGTCAACGGGCCCGGCGCAATCAGCACGCCGCCCGCATGCATGCCGACGTTACGCGTGATGCCCTCGAGCTTCAACGCCAAATCTAGAAGCTGCGCAACTTCCTCTTCAGCCTTGCGCCGCTCGGAGAATTGCGGCTCCATTTCCATCGCGAGTTTGAGCGTGATGCCGAGCTGATTCGGTATCAATTTAGCAATCTGATCGACATAGTTATAACCCATGCCCAGCACGCGCCCCACATCGCGGATCACCGCCTTGGCCGCCATCGTACCGAAGGTCACGATTTGCGAAACGCTTTCGCGTCCGTATTTTTCTTTCACATAATCGATAACGCGGTCGCGACCTTCTTGGCAAAAATCGATATCGAAATCGGGCATCGAAACGCGTTCAGGGTTCAAGAATCGCTCGAACAGCAAATCATATTCAAGCGGATTCAAATCCGTAATGCCGAGCGAATAGGCGACCAGCGAGCCCGCACCCGAACCCCGCCCCGGACCGACCGGCACACCATTATTTTTTGCCCATGCAATGAAATCGGCAACAATCAAAAAATAGCCAGGAAAACCCATGTGAATAATGGTTTTCACTTCAAACTCCAGCCGCGCCAAGTAACGCGGATGTTCACTTGCACGCTTGGTCTCGTCTGAAAAAATCACGTCTAGGCGCCGATCTAATCCTGCCGTCGCAGAATCCAGCAAGTACGCTTCAATCGTCTCGCCATTCGGCGTCGGGAAATTCGGCAGCTTCGACTTACCAAGTGAAAATTCAAAGTGGCAGCGTTTCGCTATTTCCGCCGCGTTCTCCAGCGCTTCCGGGATATCCGCGAACAGCTTCGCCATTTCCTCGCCCGATTTGAAGTACTGTGCCGGTGTGAAATCCCGCGTGCGTCGCTTGTCCCCCAGCAACTCGCCGCGCGAAATGCATACTCGCGCTTCATGTGCTTTGAAATCATCCGCCGCCATAAATTGAATCGGGTGGGTCGCCACCACCGGCAAATCACACACACTCGCCAAGTTCATTGCGCTAGCGTTATAGGGCTCATCAAAATCGCGCTCTGCACGCTGCAATTCAACGTAAAACGAATTCGGAAAATCGTGAGCCCAGGCGTTCGCCAATACCATTGCCCGCTTGGTATCGGCCTGCAACAACGCCTGACCAATATCGCCAAAGGCTGCGCCAGATAGGGCGATCACGCCTACTGTCGATTCCTGCATCAACCATTTTCGGCTCAATTCCGCGCGGCCCCGCCAAGTGTTCTCGCGATAGGCGCGCGTGAGCAATTGGCATAAATTCAGGTAGCCCGCATCATTGGTGCACAACAACAAAAGTCGTGAAGGTTGATCACGATTTTTTTCGTTTTCAATAAACACATCGCAACCAATAATCGGCTGCACCCCACGCCCGCGCGCCATTTGATAAAACTTGACCGCACCAAAAACGTTGGAAACGTCGGTAATTGCCAGCGCCGGAAGTTTATCGTTGGCTGCCTTCGCCACCGCCTCATCAATACGAACAATCGAGTCCGTGATGGAGTATTCGGTGTGCAGGCGGAGGTGGGCGAAAGAGGAGGACACGGGGCTCGGTGCGGTGGCTGATTACAACCCGAATTTTACCACTCGTGAACGCACTCAATTAACAAACGATCCGGTTCTTTTTTTAGGCGGAGCAGAGTTGCAGCCTTTTTTTAGCCTCAAGCGGTTAATTACTTGACGGCGGACTCTTAATGCAATGCCCCGCAATCTCATCCACCAAACGTTGATGTAAACCCGTCGGTAAATCATGGCCCATGCCATCAATTACGCATAGTTTCGCGTGAGGAATTTCACGAGCTGTGTCGATACCCGCGGCGACGGGGACGAGCGGATCGTCCTTGCCATGGACCACCAGCGTGCGCGCAGTAATGCGGCGTACTGTCTTGGTGCGGTCGCCGCTGGCGGCAATGGCGATGAGTTGCCGCGCGCTACCGGGCGGATGGTACGAGCGACGGACATGACGAGCGCACAGATCATCGAGGATTGCGTCTGTTTCAATAAAACCGGGGCTGCCGATCGTGGTAAAAACACTTTTCATTCGCGCAATCGCGCCGTCGATATCGCCACGTTTGGCGGGCAGCGTGAGCAGTGCCCGGCGCGCTTTCGAGGTGGGCCCGGGCAGGCTGCGGCGACCGGTACTGGACATGATGGAGGTGAGACTCAATACCTTTTCCGGAAAATGCGCGGCGAGATTCTGCGCGATCATGCCGCCCATCGAGGCCCCCACCACATGTGCGCTAGAAATGCCGAGTTGATCCAATAAGCCGGCAGCATCACGTGCCATATCGTCGATCAAATAGGGCGCTTTGAGCGGCAGACGCAGCATGAATTTTATAAATTCCAACGGCACATTCGGCGATCCCAAATGATCGAGCTTGGTCGACAAGCCCACATCACGATTGTCGAATCGAATCACCCGAAATCCTGCGTCGACCAGCTTGGCACAGAAGCCTTCGGGCCAGCCGATCATCTGCATGCCAAGACCCATGATGAGCAGCAGTGGCGTTGCGTTTTCGGGGCCAAGAATTTCGTATTCGAGGGTGATACCGTTGGTTTGAACAGTGGGCATTTTTTCTACTCGACGCGATTCGGGTCGCGATAAAAATATTGCCGCCAACCACTGCGATCAAATTTTTGCCACGCGCCCTCGCGCTGCGCCAGCCGATCTGCTACGGCATACAAAGCAATCGGGTTCATACCCATGCCGACGTGGCTTGCGATCACTTCAATGTTCTCAGCGGTCTTGGATTCTTTTTGGATCGACAGCGGCCATGCCACAACACCATCGGTGCGACTAAAAATGGAGGTCGTCGGCACTAGTGGCGCTTCTTTAATGTGGGCGATCATTTTTTTATCGTCGAGCTTATGACCACTGACAAATTCATAAAACCGCCATGCGTTGGTCGCCTTCGGATCACCCGAAAACGGTGTGCCGAGCGTAATCACGCTGCGGGTTTGCTCGGGCAATGCCTTGGCGAATTCGCGTGCATAAAGCCCACCCAAACTCCAACCGATCAGACTCACTTTGCGTTTTGACGTGGCGCAAATATCCATCACACGCTCGACGCTCTTTTTCAGCACACCATTACGCGGGCCAAAATTAAAACCAAGGTCCCAGCCGAATGTTTCATAACCCTGCGATGACAAAAAGCTGCGCAATGGCGCGGTCGAAAAATCGCCTGCGCCAAGCCCCGGAAATACAATTACCGCGTGGCCATCTCCCGCGGGCGCCGTACGCAATAACGGCCAGGCAGCGAGGGTTGCACCCAATTCCCAAGGCGCACGAACCTCTAAAGCAATCAAACCTGCTCCGGGAGCACGTAGTTTCTGGACCAGATTATCGGTCGCTGCGGAGCTTGTGTTCATATCGGCATTCATGTGGGCATGTACATTTTCAGGTGTTGAAAATTCATCTTTGGCGGGTCTAAATTTTTTAAGAAAATCAAACGGTGAATCATTGTTTAAGGAATTTTTAGATTGGTTTGATCGGTTTTTGCTAGGCATTTTTTGACCGTGTTTTGGACATTGCAGCTGCTCGTTTGTTGGCGGCGGGGGTTTTCAACACGGCCAGTTTTTTGACCGTACCTGCTCTGTTGACTGCCACCTTTTTTGAGACCGGTGCCGTTTTTAAATCCACTGGTGCCGCACTACTTATCACCAGATTCATCAGCTCATCGTGCGCGGCCTTCAGACATTTAATCAAGTTTGCCAATTTGGGCACTTGCTCTTTAGCCGCAATAAAACCGTAGTCCAGCGAGCCCGCATAGGAATGAATAGTGATGTTGAGCGCCAGACCATGCGCCACAATTGAGACAGGGTAATACGATTTTAGTTTGGCGGCCGCCATGTATAACGGCATCGGCGGACCGGGCACATTGGAAATCACCAAATTTGCCACCACTGGGATTCGATTCGTGGCGACCGCCGTTTTGTATAGCGGCGTAATAATGCCCATCAGCCATGGAATCCCCAACGTGGGCAGATCACTCGTTACCGTGGTCAGCGCACCTTTCATGCTGCTGGTGAGCGTTTTCGCAGCGTTGCTTGCTTCGCGAATCGCGGCCACTCGTTTGGCGGGATCTGCGATATTGGTCGCCATGTCTATCAGCATCATCGTGACTTGATTACTTTGGGTTGTATCGCCCGGCGTACGTAAACTGGCTGGCACCGCGCCGATCATCGATTTATTTAATGTCCGTTTATCGTCCGCATAAAAGCGGCGAAGCGCACCAGAAACCGTGGCGAGAATAATGTCATTCAGCTTGACATCAAAATACTTGGCCAGCATTTTTGCTTCGGCGAGCGGGATCTGCGCGGTCGCAAATGAACGCTTGCCGGTAATCGCAACATTTAGCGGCGTTCGCGGGCCAAGTTTCATTCCTGCGGGGAGTAATTTTTTCGCCGCTTGCAGTGGCGTGTCGCTGGTTTTTAGTGTCGCCACATTTCCAGCCAGCTCCACCATGTTCGCCAAGCCAGAAAGTTGCTCTGTTGGTGCCCCCATTTTTTTCGCCTGGCTGCTGGTAAGCGCCATCGCCGTTCTGGCACCCGCGGCACCGATTGATTTCAACGCACCCGCACCGGCTTTTAAAATTTTTCCATATTGTGCGACGCTATTTCGAAACGCGGCTGATAGCATTTTTGCTGCCGATGGCGGTATCGCGTTGCGCGAACTTTTTCGCAAATTTTCACGGCCACCAGCTTGTCGGGCACGCGGAGCGGGCTTCGGCTCAATATCGAGCACGGCCTGCGCGAGCGCAACGCCGCCCTGCCCATCCAGGCCCGCATGATGAATGCGTGATGTAAACGCCACTTCACCGCTGGCCAGGCCTTCAATAATCGTAAATTGCCAAAGTGGGCGATCACGATCCAGCATGCCCTCATGCAGTTTAGCGACAGCCGCCTCAAGCTGCATGGTGCTACCCGGCTTTGGCAGAGTCATTGCGCGGATATGCCAGTCAAGATCGACGCTATCATCATGCAGCCAAATCGGGTTCGCCAGATCAAACGGCATGAACGCTAACTTGCGCGAAAACAAAGGGGCCAGATGCATACGCGATTCAATCAAGCGACGAATATTTGGGTAGAAACTGCCGCGATGCCCCTTCGGCTTTTCCAGTAAAAAAAGACTTCCCACATGCATCGGCGTCTCGGGCGTTTCGAGATATAAAAAAAGAGCGTCTAGTGCGCTTAGTTGCTGCATTGTTCCTCCGAACGGTCGCCACAGGTGAAGCGAATTTAACGACAAACCATTCTGGCACGGTTTTATGGGTCTTCCGGGTCATTCGTCGTTTATAGCGCAGGTTTGGCAGCCACTGATATTGTATCCACGGCATTTGTCGCTGAAATTGCCGTTAGTGCTGCCGCTTTTTTATCTAAGCTTCTTTATCTAAGCTTCTTTATCTAAGCTTCTTTATTCAATCTCCGCTCTGCAAAAAATGCCTTCAACACTTTGCCACATTCATCGGCCAACACGCCACCCGTGAACGTTGCATGATGATTTAATCTCGTCTCATTCGGCAGATTCATCACGCTGCCACACACACCGGTTTTGGGCTCAAGCGCACCGAATACCACCCGTTTGACACGGGCATGCAGCATCGCGCCCACGCACATCATGCACGGCTCCAGCGTCACAAAAAGCTCACAGTCGACGAGACGATAATTTTGAATATTTTTTGCTGCATCCCGCAGCGCAACAATTTCTGCGTGGGTGGTCGGATCGTTGGAGGTGATCGGTTGATTAAAGCCACGGCCAATGATCATGCCATCTTTCACAACAACCGCACCAACCGGAACCTCCCCCAACGCCTGCGCTTGCAACGCTAACGCCAGCGCCTCGCGCATGAAGTCTTCATCGCTCAGCATAGCGAACTGCTTTTCAAGAACAAGCATTGGCGGCGCTTTTCAAGCAAAAATGACCTGAAACGATTGCCAGTATTAGGGTTTGATATTTTCACTGCTCTACAATGCGAGATGAGTTGATCAAGAGGCGGCGGTGGGGTTACCATCGCCGGAGCAGCGGTCGCGGTCGCGGTCGCCGTCACTGCGCCCAAAAATGCATCCACTTCAATTTCAACCAGATGTTCAGCATCAATCAACCGCGCGACTTCAACCATGGTGGCCACTGGCCGAATCTCGCCAAAAAACTCTCCATGCACGCGGCCTATGATTTCCCAGTTGGCGATGTTGATCACGAACATATGCGCGCATGATGCAAGGACTAGAAAGCTGGGCAGAATCAGCCCGCAAGCCATTTTTTACTCCCACTCAACTATCAACAGATTAAAAAAAATAACTATCCCCAATTGGTATTGAACGCTATTGAACAATTGCGTTTAGTCGCAATCCTCCGCAATACCGTCAAACTTACCGTCAAAACATTTGGCATCAATTCATTGTCCAACACAGTTCAATGGCAGCTAATATATTCGATCTTTTTTAAAAGAGAGAAACACGCTCGCAAAGACTGAACCGTCCCGGGTTTGACGGAGGGTGAATCATTTGAGTCAGGCTGACTCGGTTTGTACAACGCTGTGGTTTAGATGTTGATAGTAGTTTGCCTCAAATTCAGCGGGCGGGATGTAGCTGATCCTGTAAGCTTTTCGTTGACGACTTAACGAAAGCAGAAACATGAAAGCAGGCAACAAGAATAACGTACTGGAAGGTATCAAGAAAGAGCACTTGAAGCGCAGGGTGTTTACGCTCGATTTCAAGGCCGAAGTAGTGCGTCACAAGAAGGCCGAGAACCTCAACTTTGCCGAATGCGGTCGCAAGTTTGATGTATTGCCCAAGCTGATTCAGGCGTGGGAGAAGCAATACGAAGCCGGTCAACTTACCGAAGCGGCTGGCCGGCGCGCAGTCAGTCCTGAACAAGCTGAAATCACCCGCCTCAAGGCAGAATTGTCGCGCTCAAAAATGGAAGTCGCCATCCTAATGGCCCTAGGCCACCCCGAAAAAGCGGCAGCGTCCCGCGGGACTTCCGTTGGTCGTACTTCGCGAAAGACATGCTGTGAAGTACGCTTTCATCCTTGCCGAGCTACTAATTTACCCGCTGTCGGTTGTTTGCCGACTTCTTGGCGTTACCGCATCGGGCTGGCACGCCTAGCGTACTCGTGCGCCGCCCGCGCGCGACCACGCACGTCAGCGCCTGTGTGCCGACATCAAGCAAGTCTTTGCAGATCATCGTGGCCGCTACGGTGCGCCGCGTCTGTATCGGGTGCTGTGTTTACAGCATGGCTACACGGGCAGCCTGAACCGCATCAAGGCGCTGATGCGCGCCATGGGGCTTCGCGCCAAGGCGGGCAGAAAGTTCAAAGTGACGACTGATTCGAAGCACACGTTGCCGATTGCGCCAAACTTGCTTGGGCAGGATTTCAGTTGCGATTCAAGTGCTGGGTCGACTTCACACGCTCAAGCATCCAACTAGGTGTGGCTATCCGACATCACCTATTTATGGCCGCGTGAAGGCTGGTTGTATGTGTGTGCGGTGCTAAATCTGTTCACCCGCAAGATTGTGGGCTGGGCAATTGACGCATACATGACACGCGAACTGGTGCTGGATGCCTTGCGAATGGCGGTTGCGACCCGCCAGCCTACGCCAGGACTCATCTTCCATTCGGATCGGGGTTCCCAATATGCGAGTCACGAGGTGCGTGATTGGCTGGCGGCGCAGGCCATGCGGCAATCCATGAGCGGCACCGGCAATTGCTATGAGCGCGAAGCCTGGCCTCGGGCCACAATGCGCCGATGGAGAGTTTCTGGCATTCATTGAAGGTGGAAGAAACGCATGGGCAGGACTTTGCGACCCGTGCTCAGGCAAGGCATTGCGTGTTTTCCGACATTGAGGGCGATTGGTACGCCCCGAAGGAAGTCCCCTCGGGGGACAACACGACCCGAATGCATTCGAGTCTGGGTTATCAATCACCCGTGCAGTTTGAACGTGAATGCAACGCCAAATTGATCGACGCCGCCAACGATGACTTATCAACAGATCAAGACAACAACAGCGTTCCCGCTCGGCTGATTAAAAGAGCGGCTTAAACCCTCAATGAAAAGTGGACAGGATCAGCTGCTACTCGTCCCGCTCGACTGTTGCCCATAGTTCGTACAATTTCCGCCTTTCTGAGCGCAGCTCTCCCAGTTTTCCCTGCCATCCGGATCGGTATACCGATAAGGATTATTGCTCGCGTAGTCATACCGATTAAAGCTCGCCCCACTAGACGTATCCGTCAACACCTGATCGGTACTCAGGAACCTGCCCGCCACCGGGTCATAGTAGCGCTGCTGCATGTATACCAAGCCGGTATCAATATCGTTGATG
>JBBRFJ010000114.1:0-8749 GCA_038224475.1 Burkholderiales bacterium | reverse complement strand
AAATATTCGGGGCGAATGCTACATGGCCGGTATCTGGCGATGACGACAATGGCAACATAGCGCTCCGAACTCTGCGCGCGGATCGGGCGGTTTTACCGCTCACGTTTTTTCTAACCATCATAAGAACTTACTTTCCCGACTTAAGTTCAGTTTCGTTCTGCACAACAAACGGCACTGACAGAGCTGCGAGATTTCCCCGGCGTGGGCAATGAAAAACAACAAATCGCTGCCAACGACTTCTGTAGCCTAATATTGCAAAAATAGTTATACCACCTGGCTTACGCACAAAGCGTTGTGCTTAGTCAACTATTGTTAATTTAGGTTTTGGCTTTTTTTGCCGAAAACGCGCGCCCGCGCTGCGTATGCATCAGCGGTCGGTGTGAAAGCATAAACGGGGCGGGGACGATGCGGAGACCATGGCGAGGAATAGGGGACGTTCGCCGGCAAATTGCACATTCGCAATCGGGCGGGCGGCTTGGCGAGATGAATCGGGTTGCTAAGCCGCGTCTTCTTCCAATTTTTGTTGAACATCCAGCCATTCCCATTCAACGTCAGAAATTTCCGCCACCACCTCGACCTGCCGCTTGAGCATCTCTTGCAAGCGAGGTTTGTTGACATCGGCATAGGCGTCTTCGGTCGCCAGCCATTGCTCAATATTGTCGCGTTCAGCGGTGACCGCTTTGAGCTTTTTTTCGAGTTCAACCAGCTTTTGCTCGAGCGGTTTGCGCGCCCCGGATTTTTTCTGCCGGACTTCGGCATCAGCGCGCTTTTGGTCTTTTCGATCCGTCGCTCCGCCAGCTATCTCCAGCACTGGCGCTGGGTTTGGAGCACTTTTGCTCGGAGATGCGCTCACAGGCTTGATATCCGATTTTTTCAGCCTGCGCTTGGCATAGTCCTTCGCCCACTTTTTATAGTCGTCAAGGTCGCCTTCAAATTCGCCGACTTTGCCGTCCGCCACCAGCCACAGCTGATCCGCACAGGCTTTAAGTAAATGCCGGTCGTGGGCGACCACGACCAGCGTACCTTCGAAATCTTGCAACGCTTCCGCCACGGCTTCGCGCATCTCGATATCGAGGTGATTGGTCGGCTCATCGAGCAGCAATAAATTCGGTTTTTGCCACACCAGCAACGCCAGCGCAAGCCGCGCCTTCTCACCGCCTGAAAACGGCGCGATTGCGGAATCGGCGTTCTTACCGCGGAAATCAAATCCGCCTAAAAAATCGCGGAATTCTTGTTCGCGCGTAGTGGGGTCAAGCCGCCGCAGATGATGAATCGGCGATTCATCCAAACGCAGCTGCTCGATTTGGTGTTGCGCAAAATAACCAATCTTCAAGCCTTGGCCTTCGAAGCGCCCACCGTGCTGCAATTCGAGCGTCGCCGCCAATGATTTCACTAGGGTGGATTTGCCGGCGCCGTTCGGCCCCAGCAGTCCAATTTTGTCGCCATAAAATAATCGCCATTCGACATTTTTCAAGATCGTTTTTTCGCCAGTCGCGGTTTTATAGCCAAGATCAGCTTCCTTCAAATGCAAGAGCTGGCGGGGCTTGGCGACCGGTTCGCGAAATGAAAACGAAAACGGCGAATCAACGTGAGCGGCCGCAATCAGCTCCATTCGCTCAAGCGTTTTGATCCGCGATTGCGCCTGCTTGGCCTTGGTCGCTTTCGCTTTGAAGCGGTCAATAAAAGACTGCAAATGTGCGACCTGCCGCTGCTGTTTGACGTAAGCCGCACCCTGCAACGACAATTGCATCGCGCGTGTACGCTCGAAGGTGGAATAGTTGCCGCCGTATTCGTTGAGCTTTTGTTGATCCAGATGGACAATGGTTTTCACCACCGCATCCAAGAAATCCCGGTCGTGGGTAATGAGCAATAACGTGCCCGGATAGGCCGCCAGCCAATCTTCCATCCACATGACTGCATCCAAATCCAGATGGTTGGTCGGCTCATCAAGCAACAACAAATCTGACCTGCACATCAGCGCCTGCGCGAGATTTAGGCGCATCCGCCAGCCGCCGGAAAACGAGGCCACTTCCTGCGACATTTGCTCATCCGTAAAACCGAGGCCGGACAGCAGCGACGCCGCACGCGAATTTGCTTGATAACCGCCGATGTGATCGTACTGCTCATGCAATTCGGCCAGTCGCTCACCCGATTTGTCGTCGTCGGTATGTTCAGCTTCGGCGACATCCAGCTGCGCCTCCAAATCACGCAGTTCTTTATCGCCATCCATCGTGTACTCAAGCGCTGTGCGGTGCGAATGCGGCGTCTCTTGCGCCACGTGCGCGACCACCCATTTCGCGGGCATTTCAAAATCACCCGCATCGGGCGTGACCTTATGCAGCAGCAAAGAAAACAAGCTCGATTTGCCCGCGCCATTCGGCCCGATCAAGCCGACTTTGTGCCCAGGAAACAGCGTTAAATTCGCGCCCTCAAGCAATCGTTTTGCGCCGCGCGCGAGGGTAAGGTTGGTAAGTTTCAACATAAATTCAACACTGCTTTTTCGTAAGGTTTTTGTTGAGCTTTTTACAGCTTTTTAACTAGACAACATTGGTGAGCGTAGTTTTTACGTTCATCAAAATCAAAACTTGTAATCGTAATCAATAGACAGCGGCGCATGATCTGAAAACCGCTCATCTTTGTAGATCCGGGCGTACCCTGCGCAGGCCGCGATGGCAGGCGTGGCGATGTGATAGTCGATGCGCCAGCCGACGTTTTTTTCATACGCTGCGCCGCGATTCGACCACCACGTGTATTGATCTGGCAACGGAATCAAACGACGGAAAACGTCGACGTAACCAACCTCATCGAATAATTTTGTCAGCCATTCGCGCTCCTCCGGCAAGAATCCGGAATTCTTTTTATTGCCGCGCCAATTCTTTAAATCAATCTCTTTATGCGCAATATTCCAATCGCCGACGATCACAAATTCGCGCCCGCTGGCTTTAAGCGCTTGCAGATGCGGCATGAAGGCCTCCATAAATCGAAATTTCTTCGCTTGCGATTCTTCGGACGCCGAGCCGGACGGAACATAGAGCGAAATGACGCTCAAATGTCCAAAATCAGCCTGTAAAAATCGTCCTTCGGCATCAATCCACGCAATGCCGGTACCGATTTGCACGCGATCGGGCTCGCGGTTCGAATAAAGCGCCACACCTGCATAGCCCTTTTTATCCGCTGGATGATAAAACGCATGCCAACCCTTCCAAGGTTGGGCGGCCTCGGGAATATCGCTTTCCAAGGCTTTAATCTCCTGCAAACAAATAACGTCCGCCTTTTGACGCTTGAGCCACGTAAACATGCCCTTGGTGGTGGCAGAACGGATACCGTTGCAGTTCGCCGTGATAATTCGCATAGAAAATATGAAAAAATTGAAAAATTAACTTCAAAACGCGATTATCCTTCATCTATAACCTTTTGATTGTTTATTCATGACCGTACTCGTGGCCCCGACTGCTGATTTTCGTCAACAATTTGTTGAGTTCGCGATTCGCCACGGAGCGCTCTGTTTCGGTGAGTTCAAGACCAAGGCGGGTCGCCTATCCCCGTATTTTTTTAATTCGGGGCTTTTCAGCGATGGCGAGTCTCTCAGCCGCCTAACCCATTTTTACGCTCAGGCCGCGCTTGCTTCGGGACTCGACATCGACACCATCTTTGGGCCGGCATACAAGGGCATTACGCTGGCCGCGGGCACCGCAATGGCAATGGCCAATTTGGGTCACAACCGCCCGTTTTGCTATAACCGTAAAGAGGCCAAGGATCACGGCGAGGGCGGGCTGATCGTGGGTGCACCGCTGACCGGCAATGTGCTGATTGTTGATGACGTGATTTCGGACGGCGCCTCCAAACGCGAATCCGTTGAAATGATCGTAGCTGCCGGTGCCAAGCCCGTTGGCGTGCTAATTGCCTTAGATCGTCAGGAAGTGGGCGTAAAAGCAGGCAGCACCCAGTCCGCAGCACAAGAATTCAACCAAACCACGGGCATTCCCGTTATTGCGGTGGCCACGCTCGCGGATATCGTGGCATATTTGGAAAAACCCGCAGAAGGCAAACAAAGCGATAAACTTCGGGCAATTGAAGCGTATCGAAAGCAATACGGCGCAATAATTTAATTTAATCAAATAATTTATGAGCTTCCTGAGTCGATCCTTTATTTATCTCACCCTGAGCACCGCCCTTGCCGCGCCACTACCCGCGCTCGCGGTGTTCAAGTGCGTCGATGAAAAAGGCTTTACGCACTATGGCGACACAGTTCCACCACAATGTGCCAAACGTGAAGTGATTGAATACAGCAGCGGTGGTGACGTGGTACAGCGAATCAATGCACCGCTGAGCGTCGAGCAAGCGCGCACCCGCGACGAAGCCCGGGCAAAATATAACGAAGATCAGCGAAAAGTTGGCGAACAGCGCGCCCGTGACCTTGCCTTGATTGGTACCTATGGCGCTGAACGAGAGTTTGATGTCTCCCGAGACGCGATTATTATTGAACTGACCGCGCGCAAAACGACGCTCTCGATACGCGTGGCCGAGGTCGAGAAATTACTGCAAAAATATAACGATGAGCTGGAGTTCTATCAGGCTGGCAAAGGTAAAAACGCCAAAGCCAAGGAACCACCGCCGCAGTTGACCCAAGACGTTGCACGAGCGAAGGCCGACATCGTCAACCTGAACCGCGCAATGGAGCGTTTGGACGATGACAAAGATGCCGTGACCAACCGTTTCGATGGCGAAAAAGCCCGCTGGAAACGTCTGAAAGCGGGCATGCCGCCGGGCACTATTCTCGATAAGCAAGGCAACGTTGCCATCGAACCCGAAGCGCCTAAAAAAACGATTTCGACTATCAAGCCGAAGGAACGCTGAAATAAATGTTCCGCCGTCGCAAACACTAGCTAGATAATTTCTTTTTCAGAATTTCATTCACCTGCGCTGGGTTTGCTTTCCCCCTCGAAGCCTTCATCACTTGGCCGACCAGCGATTGAAACGCCTTTTCCTTACCGGACTTAAATTCTTCTACGGATTTGGGGTTGGCGGTGAGGACTTCTTCCACTATGCTTTCGATAGCAGATGCGTCTGAAATTTGCGCTAAACCAAGCGAATCAATAGCAGTCATGAAAACGGCAGGACTGATTACCTCTACTCGCCCAACTGCAGCAATTGCACCGCTACAGGTTGCATCAATCAATTTTTTCGCGCCCGCATTTGAGATTTTTTGTAGCTCAACTTGCTGCACTACAAACGCTAACTCGGCCGCTTTCAGCCCCAGCTGCTCAATCGAAATATTTTGTTCATTCAACCGTGACGCAATATCCCCATTGATCCAATTAGCTGCAAGTTTCGGGTTCGCGCCAGCATCGACGGTATCTTCAAAATAACGTGCAGTTGCTCTCGTTAGTGTGAGAAGTTCCGCATCGTAATCACTCAGCCCAACTTTTTCAGAAAAACGTGATCGCATCGCTTGGGGTAATTCCGGCATTGCCGCCCGAACCGCCTCTATCTCGGCTTCAGAAATCACCAAAGGCAACAAATCCGGGTCAGGAAAGTAGCGATAGTCCATCGCGTCTTCCTTACTGCGCATTGAGCGGGTTTCATCGCGATCTGCATCATAGAGGCGGGTCTCTTGCACCACTCTGCCACCGTCCTCTATCAACTCAATTTGGCGGCGAATTTCATACTCAATCGCGCGTTCCAAAAATCGGAACGAGTTGACGTTTTTAATTTCGCAACGCGTGCCATATTCCTGCTGACCTTTGGGCCGCACGGACACGTTCGCATCACAGCGAAATGAGCCTTCCTGCATATTGCCATCGCAGATGCCCAGCCATGTAACGAGGCTGTGAAGCGCCTTTGCATAGGCCACCGCTTCGGCGGCGGAGCGCATGTCTGGCTCGGTCACAATCTCCAGCAATGGCGTGCCCGCACGATTCAAATCAATGCCAGAAACACCTGACGTTTCCAAGCCTTCATGTAACGATTTACCCGCGTCTTCTTCCAGATGCGCGCGCGTAAGTTGTACGGTTTTTTCAACCCCATCCAACACAATCGGCACCTTACCGCCGACGACCACCGGCAATTCAAATTGGCTGATCTGATAACCCTTTGGCAAATCGGGATAAAAATAATTTTTGCGCGCGAATACCGAATACGGCGCGACCGTTCCACCGACCGCGAGGCCGAACATAATGGCCTTTTCCACCGCGCCGCGATTTAGTACCGGCAGCGTGCCCGGCAGCGCCAAATCCACCACGTTCGCTTGCGTATTGGGCGCGGCACCAAACCCTGTAGGCGAGCCGGAAAATATTTTTGAAGCGGTTGAAAGCTGCGTGTGTGTCTCCAAGCCAATGACGACCTCCCAGCCTGCTGGCGCGCCATTAAACCCACCGGCTCGCGGGGCGGTCATTTGAACGCCTCCGGCGTACGCGAATGCCAATCCGTGGCCAACTGATAACGATGCGCAGCGGCCAGCATGCCGGCCTCACCAAAATAATTGCCGATAATTTGCAGGCCAATCGGCAAACCGTTTTGCCCGAAACCGCACGGCACCGACATCCCCGGCAAGCCCGCCAGACTCACCCCGAGCGTGTAAATATCTTCGAGATACATGGCGACCGGATCATTTGATTTTTCGCCGAATTTCCAAGCGGTTGTCGGCGCAACGGGCCCCATGATGAGGTCGCAATGTTTGAATGCTTCCTGAAAATCCTGTGAAATCAGCCGGCGTACTTTTTGCGCTTGCAAATAATAAGCATCGTAATAACCGTGCGACAACACATATGCCCCCACCAGAATGCGGCGCTTTACTTCAGCACCAAAACCTTCCGCCCGCGATTTTGCAATCATGTCGGCCAAATCTTTGTATTGCGTGGCGCGATGTCCATAACGCACACCGTCAAAACGGGACAAATTGCTTGATGCTTCCGCCGGCGCGATGACGTAATAAGCGGGGATCGCGAGGCTGGTACGCGGCAGGGAAATTTCTACCCTGATCGCCCCTAATTTTTCGAATTCAGCAAGCGCCGCAGCCACTGCTTGCGCCACTTCGGATGACAAACCTTCACCAAAAAATTCTCGCGGCACGCCGACCCGTATCCCTGACAAGGGTTTATCAACACTAGCGCCCGTGGGGCTTGCCGACGCAAATACTGCCAAGAGCGCCGCCGATATTGGCGTTCTATATTTCTCATCAGTGACCACACTGGTGGAATCTTTGGCATCAAAACCGATCATCCCATCGAGCAGCAGCGCACAATCCTCAGCGCTTTTTGCCATCGGACCGCCTTGATCAAGACTGGATGCGAAGGCAACCATGCCGTAGCGCGACACGGTGCCGTAAGTGGGTTTAATCGCGGTGATGCCGCACATTGCCGCCGGCTGGCGTAGCGAACCGCCCGTGTCGGTGCCGGTGGCGGCAGGGGATAAACCGGCGGCGATGGCGGCGGCCGATCCGCCTGACGATCCACCGGGAATTCGGCTTTTGTCCCACGGGTTTTTGACCGCGCCAAAAGCAGAATTTTCGTTCGATGAGCCCATCGCGAATTCATCGCAATTTAATTTGCCCAAGCAGACCATCCCCGCCATTTTAAATTTTTCGACCACGGTGGCATCAAACGGCGAAATATAATTTTTAAGCATCTTCGAGCCTGCCGTGGTGCGCCAATGCCGGGTCACGAAAATATCTTTATGCGCAATGGGGATGCCCGTCAGCGCGGTAATATTCCCAGCCGCAATTTGTGTGTCGGCGGTTCGTGCTTGGGCCATCGTGAGATCGCGATCAATGTGCAAAAACGCGTTCAATTCTGCATTCGTACCCGCGCGCTCCAGAAAATATTCGGCGAGCTCTACAGCGGATACTTGTTTTGCATCCAGCGCGCCGCGCA
Source organism: Burkholderiales bacterium (assembly GCA_038224475.1). Lineage (GTDB taxonomy): Bacteria > Pseudomonadota > Gammaproteobacteria > Burkholderiales > Usitatibacteraceae > UKL13-2. The sequence goes on along the minus strand of JBBRFJ010000114.1, from coordinate 878 downwards.
ACTGGCGCAACGATTGACGGTGCAGCGGCGAAAGTTCATGTGTCATTCCAGCACCTTCGGCACCAAAAATAAGCCGTTCTCCTGCTGCGGCGCGTTTGCCATATTCGCCTCCCGATGTTCGGTCTCAGTCACCTCATCGGGGCGCAGCCGCAACTGCATTTCATGGATTGTCGCGATAGGGTGACAGAGCGGCTCGAGGCCTGCCGTATCGACGGCCTGCAGCGTCTCAACCATTGAGAAAATATTATTCAGTTCGGTCAGCGTGCGCACTGTTTCAGCGGGCGTTATATCGATTCGCGCGAGTTTCGCCAATCGGTGAATATCATCAGAAATTAGAGACATGAACGTAACAATAAGTTGAACGCAAAAAATGCTTACGTAAAAGGGAAGTAAAAAAAGTATGGACAGAGCCAAGTGTAGAAGGTGCCATAAAACGCTGGATCGCGTTCTGTAAACCGGATCGGGATTTCACCACCCAAAATGGAAGGTACAGGATGCACAACTTTTAGGCGTTTTAAGCCCGTGTTCGCATGTTTTTTACACACTCACTAGAGTATCATAGTGACTTGATGTCGTTTAGATTCACAAACTTAATCGTTAACCTCGTGAAAATCCCCGCGAATTGAGCTTATTTGTGGCTATATTCATCAAAATCGCATCATCGTTGGCCGAACTGCGAAGCCAATACTTTTAACCAACGATTTTGAGCAAATTTTGTCATAAACAAAGTTTCACAGTTTGGTGGCGCAAGACAAAAATATTGATCCCTGTTCGCGAGCCCAAAATCAGCCGCGTACACGGCAACAGAGTTAGAAAGGCAACATGTTCTCGTTTTTCTCGAAATACCTCTCAACAGACTTAGCGATTGATCTTGGCAC
>JBBRFJ010000113.1:0-8801 GCA_038224475.1 Burkholderiales bacterium | reverse complement strand
AGTTCAAATGAATCGATACCGGTTTGCGCAATCAGCATCGATGAAGTTTGCATTTACGTTATAAAAAATGAGCAGTTCAAATAAATAACTTTCGAGGAGAACACCCAATGAGTCACATCAGTCCAAGCCATCGTGCTTTTTTGCCCGTCGTGAAAGCCTCAGCTGCCGCTGTTGCTTCCGCCTTAGTTTCGGTCATTGCACTGGGTTTCGCGGGTTCGGCTAACGCTATTCAATTTACCTACGATACGGGTGTGTCGGGCAGCTTTGACACTACCTTTTCGTATGGGCTATCGATTCGCGCTCAGGCGCCGATCAAAAGTTTGATCGGTATCACCAATGGTGGTACAGAGCGTTCCGTAAACGAAGATGACGGTAACCGCAATTATCAAAAGGGCAAACCGTTCTCCAATGTTCTAAAGGGAACCCATGAGTTGGATTTGAAATATGAAGGCTGGGGTTTGTTTGCGCGGGGCACTTATTTTGTAGATTTCACCAATCGTAACAAAGACACCCTGGGTCCTATCGCCAAAGACCGTGTGGGCCGCGATGCGCGGATGCTGGACGCTTTCGTGACCAGAAGTTTTGATGTCGCCGGGAACAAGCTACGTGTGCGGGCCGGTAATCAGGTGATTTCATGGGGTGAGTCCACGTTCATTCCAAACAGTATCAATACGATTAACTCGGTTGATCTGGTCAAGCTGCGTACGCCCGGCTCTGAGCTGAAGGAAGCGTTTCTGCCGACCTCAAGCTTGCTCGCTTCATATGAATTTACCAAGGCCGCCAGCCTCGAGGCATTCGTACAATTCAACCATGACCGCACCAAGCTCGATCCGCGTGGATCGTATTGGAGCAATAACGATTTCGCGTCCGATGACGGCAATCAGGTGTTTGTAAGTTTTGGACGTCGCAACGATTTGACCGGAAAGCCGGCGACTAATCCAGTGTCACCTACGACCCCGGGGTTGGGTGCGCCGACCCAGGCCGCGTTTGGTCTATTTGACCCGGCGGCGGCTATTTGGGCGCCTAGAATAGCGGATAAGGATCCGAGTGACCATGGTCAATATGGTTTTGCCTTTCGCTATTTGGCGAGCGAGCTTAACAACACAGAATTCGGGCTTTATTATTTGAATTACCATAGCCGTATTCCATTCCTGTCGGGCACTAAAGGAACGGTGTCGTCAGTGTTGACGGGTACGCCATTTGGCGCACTGAGCGGCCAGACCGGCACCGCCAACTACTACACCGAATATCCCGAGAATATTCGTTTGCTGGGTTTCTCGTTCAACACCCAGGGCCCGATTGGCACTGCACTCCAGGGCGAAATTTCTTATCGCCCGAATCAGCCGCTCGCGATTGCCGGTCCAGAGGTTATTCTGGCTGCGGTGGGTGCACCTAATCTGGTAACCGGTTTCCTCACCATTCCAGGAACCGTAAGTGCATCGCTACCGTTTGGCGCGTCCGCCGCTGGATTGGTGCCCAATGGTACGACTCTGCAAGGTTGGAGACGCGTCAAAATGACGCAGGCGCAGATGACTGCAACGAAAGGTATCCCCAACATCATCGGCGCTGACCAAGTTGTATTAGTGGGTGAGATAGGGTTCACCAAATACAACGGCTTGGACAGCACCCTGAAATACAACGGTCCTGGCGTTACCCTGCCAGCGACCCTGCAGGGTGCTGTGGCTGGTCAAGCAGGTTCGGTGCAGACAGACGGCTATGTCACCGAGAATTCATGGGGCTATCGCTTGGTGGCCCGCGCTGAATATCCTAATCTGGTATTCAATGCCAACGTCGCGCCGCGGGTTGCGTTTAACCATGACGTGAAAGGCGTTTCACAAACCTTTACCGAGGGCGTGAAATCAGTTTCAGTGGGCACCAACTTCGACTGGCAGAAAAAATTGACGCTTGATTTTTCGTATACCAATTTCTTTGGTGGCCGAACTTTCTGCGGTACCGATCAGATTACCAATCCCGGTCAGACGGCATTGGCTGCTCAAATCAATGGCGTCGCTGCGTTGGGACGTGCACCACAGGGTGCGAACTACTGTACCAACTCCAACTCAATTCGTGACCGTGATTTCTATTCGGTTGTTGTCACCTATTCGTTCTAGGCCGGTCTAACCATCAGGAAAATTGCAGTAGGCGCCTCAAGAGCGCCGCTGCGGATGTTAAAGCAGTATTTACCCATAATCTGGAGGAAAAAATGAAATTGAAACGATTGACGATGTTAACGTCGGCAGCGTTGGGCGCACTAGTGTTAAGTACAGGTGCGCACGCTGAATTGGCAGCTGCGGATCTGGCAAAGTTGGGCACCACGCTAACCCCTCTGGGCGCTGAAAAAGCGGGCAACGCAGCGGGCACCATTCCCGCGTGGGACGGCGGTATCACCAAGCCGATGGCGGGCTATAAGTCGGGTGGCGCATACCCTGATCCCTACGCGGCGGACAAGGAATTGTTCACCATCAATGCAGCCAACGCGGAAAAGTATAAAGACAACTTGTCTCCTGGTCAGATGGCGATGTTAAAGCAATACCCCACGTATAAACTGCGCGTTTTCCCGACCCATCGCAGCGCCGCTTTCCCAGCGGGCCATTATGCTGAGACCAAGGATTGTGCGGCCAAAGCCAAACTGGCTGCAGGCGGCAATGGTGTGGTGGGTTGCGCCGGAGGCATTCCGTTTCCGATTCCTAAAAATGGTAATGAGGCCATCTGGAACCATCTGCTGCGTTATGTGGGCGACACGTTCGCGATGAACTGGTCGCAAGCGGCGGTCACCTCGGGCGGGGATTATGCGCTCGTCAAATTCGAATACGAATATGACACCTCATATGGCAATCTAACCAAGAAACCCGCTGATCGTGAGGCCAACAAAAAGCTTAATTATCTGCAAACCACCACGGCGCCTGCGCGTTTGGCCGGACAGATTCTGTTGGTACATGAGACCGTTGATCAAGCCAAGGAGCCGCGTTCAGCATGGACTTACAATCCCGGACAACGCCGCGTCCGGTTGGCACCAAACGTGGCTTACGATAATCCTGGTACGGCGGCAGACGGCCTGCGCACCAACGATGATTTTGGGATGTATAACGGCGCAACTGACCGTTATGAATGGAAGCTGATGGGCAAAAAGGAAATGTACATTCCGTACAACTCCTACAAACTATCTGAATCTAACGTCAAATATAACGACCTGCTCAAGCCTGGTCACATCAACCAGGACCTCGCACGCTATGAACTGCATCGGGTGTGGGTCGTTGAAGGCACGCTTAAGCCGGGCACCAGCCACATCTATTCGAAGCGAACCTTTTACATCGACGAAGACAGCTGGGCGGTGGTGTTAATTGACAAGTACGATGGCCGCGGTCAGCTTTGGCGCTTTGCAGAGCAACACAGCGAGAATTGGTACAACATTCCAATGTGGTTCGGCACCGTTGAGCTCCACCACGATCTGCAATCCCGCCGCTACATAGCGATGGGTTTGCGTGCGGAGGAGACAAAAATTTATGAGCCGATCAAACGCACCGCAGCGGACTACACGCCGCAAAACTTGCGGGGCACAGGCACCCGGTAATTTCATATCGTATGCTTGAGATCAGTTTGGGGGCAACCGCGCAGCCGTGTCGCGTGGTTGCCCCCAAATGTTTTTTGTATCGCCTAATTTCACATTGAATATCGGCCATATCTTGGGAAAGTCTATGTCACATCTGTATCGAGTAGCTGCTGGTTTGAAGTCGATGCCTTGCCTTCGCCGTGACAGTTTCGTATTCGCGAATATTGTCTTGTTGACGGGAGTTCTCATGCTCTTGTTTTCTTACAGAGCTGGCGCGCAAATAAATTCAAACGTGATGCCGTCTGCTGGTCCGCTTTCCAAACAAACGATGTCACGGCTGCTACTGAATGACGCAGCGCGAATTGGTAATCGCGTGGTTGCAGTGGGTGATCGCGGTTACATCGTGTTGTCGGATAGCAATGGCGAAAATTGGGAACGTGCAAAAACCCCTGCAAATGTGCCGATGCTTACAGCGGTCTATTTCGTGGATGCAAAAAATGGCTGGGCGGTTGGGCACGACGCGGTGATTTTAAAAACCATTGATGAAGGCAATAACTGGACGCAAGCTTTCTCTGCACCCGCAGAGCAAAAGCCGCTCATGGATATTATATTTACCAATCCTGACACCGGGTTTGCGGTGGGTGCGTATGGTGCGTTTTATGAAACCAGCGACGGCGGGAAGTCATGGGCATCGCGCAAAATTTCGGAAGATGACAAGCACCTTAATGCCATTATCAAAATTGGGGAAAACAAACTTTTCATTGCCGGCGAAGCGGGGACGTTGCTGAAGTCAGACGACGCAGGAAAAACTTGGAACAGGTTGGAAGCGCCGTACAAAGGTTCGTTCTTTGGTGCCATCCAAGCTGCAGATGGTGCCGTGCTCATATACGGTTTGCGTGGACGTATTTTTCGCAGCGCCGACCTATCGCTCAAGAGCTGGCTCCCGGTAGAGAACAAATCAACGGCTTCAATAATGGGCGCCACGCAGCTACCCGACGGCGCGCTGGTGCTCACCGGATTGGCAGGAACTACCCTCATATCACGCGATAACGGTAGATCATTCGCAGTGGTACCGACTGGTTCGACCAAGGGAATTGCGGTGCCGCTGCTCGGCGCGCCAAGTGCGACTCTGTTATTTGGCGAGGCGGGTGCAAGGGACGTAATAACGCCAGTCGCGGGCGCAGCTGCGCCTGCTACTCCTGCCGCTCGCCCGGCCGCCGTGCCGGCGTCGAAAAAGTAGCCGACAAGTGCGTATCTAAATGGCCAGACCCAGTAGCCTTACCGAATAATCTGCAAAAGAATTCCGGTAATCATTATTCAATTTCAGAAGAACATTAGCGCGACGCCATTCAACGAGCGAATTCATGAATCTCCAAAAATTTATCAATAAATTTTCAGCCATTATTTTCGACAATCGCAAGATATGGCTGATCGTATTTGCGGTCATGACATTGATATTTGTTTTTTTCGCCAGCCAACTGCGAACAGATGCAGGCTTCAACAAGATGGTGCCGTTAAGCCATCCGTACATGAAAGTGTACAAACAGTACGAGACTGTTTTTGGCGGCGCTAACCGCATCGCCATCGCGCTGGTGCAAAAAGATGGCGACATCTATAACAAAGAATTTATGGCCAAGCTGAAAGGCCTGACCGATGACATCATGGGATTAGATGGCGTTGAGAAGCCTAGCGTGCGCTCGCTGTTTACGCCCAACACGCGCTTCATTGAAGTGGTAGAAGAAGGATTTGCAGGTGGTAACGTGATCCCCGCCACGTTTCAGGGAAGTGACGCTGATCTGGCGACGGTGCGCGGCAATGTGCAGAAATCAAATGAAGTGGGCCGCACCGTGGCATCAGATTATTCCGGCGCATTGGTGGCCGCCGGACTGCTTGAATACATCCCTAAAGGCGATGGCAAGATTGAAAAGCTGAACTACATGGAGCTGTCACAAAAGCTCGAGGATTTGCGCGCCAAATATGAAACACCCACCCACACCGTACACATAATTGGCTTCGCGAAAGCGGTGGGTGATATTGCGCAAGGTGCCCGGGGTGTTGTGATGTTTTTTGGCGTGGCTTTTTTAATTACTGCCGTGCTGATGTTTTTCTTTGTCAAGGATGTCAAGCTCACCCTGGTCGCTCTCGGCGTCGCCATGATGCCCGTTTTGTGGCTGCTAGGAACCCTGCCCATCATCGGGTTTGGCATTGATCCGCTGTCTATTCTGGTACCGTTTCTGATCTTCTCGATTGGTGTTTCGCATGCGGTGCAGATGACAAAAACCTGGGAACGCGAGGTAATTTCGGGCCAAGACAGTCTGGCTGCGGCGAAGCATTCATTCTCAAAGCTGTTTATTCCCGGCACGCTGGCGCTATTGACCAATGTGCTCGGTTTTGCGGTGATCATGCTCATCCCCATCGACATCGTTCGCGAGCTCGGCATCACGGCATCGCTGGGCGTGGCGTGGATGATCATCACCAATAAAATGCTGTTGCCAATCTTGCTTTCCTATTTGAAGATGTCGCCACGTGCCGCCGCGCGAGAAATTACCCACGAAAGTCGCGTCGACGCGCTGTGGCGCTGGGCGTCCAAATTTGCCGACCGCAAGAACGCCTTGTGGGTGGTCGTGATCAGCGCGGTGGTGCTCGCTCTGGGGCTGGTGCAAGCGCATAAATTGCGGATCGGGGACTACGGCTCCGGCGTGCCTGAGCTGCGTTCGGATTCACGTTACAACCAAGATAACGATACCATCGTTAGTAAATTCGCCATTGGCGTGAATACGCTCGGCGTGGTCGCGCAGACCACTGGTGTGGCGGGCGCTTGCACCAATTACGACATCATGACGACGATCGAAAATTTCGATTGGTACATGCAAAACGTCGACGGTGTGAAATCGGTGATGTCGTTGCCTGGTGTCGCGAAAACCATCAATGCCGGTTTCAACGAGGGTAATTTGCGCTGGCGCCAGCTCGCGCGTGACCCGCAGGTGCTTGCGCAGAGCGTGACCCCGGTAGATACCGCGACCGGTTTGCTCAATCCCGATTGTTCCGCCATGCAGATCTTGATCAACACCACGGATCAGCAAGGTGAAAGTATCAAGCGCATGGTCGCCGACGTTAAAACTTTCGCCGGCACCAACAACAGCGACAAGCTTGAATTTAAACTTGCCACCGGTAATATCGGCGTGATGGCGGCGACCAACGAAGCCGTGGACAAAGCGCGCTATGAAATGCACGCTGCTATTTTTGGCGCACTGCTGATTATGTGTCTGGTGACTTTCCGCAGCTTGCGGGCAACCTTATGCATTCTGATTCCACTCGGCATTGTGTCGATTCTTTGTGAAGCACTGATGCCTGCGCTTGGCATTGGCTTAAAAGTTTCCACGCTGCCGGTGATCGCGCTGGGCGTGGGTGTGGGCGTGGACTATGGTATTTATCTTTACGACCGGATCGAAGTTTTTCTCGAACAGGGTATGTCGCTGGCTGAAGCATTTTTCGAGGCTCTGCGCGAACGTGGAACCGCGATGATCTTTACCGCCGTCACGATGACGCTCGGTGTTGCGACGTGGGCAATGTCGGCGCTCAAGTTTCAGGCGGATATGGGTATTCTGCTGGCATTCATGTTCTTCTTGAACATGGTCGGTACGGTGTTTTTGTTACCCGCGTTGGGTGCCTTTTTGTTGAAGCCGCACCAAGCAAAAAGCGCATAGATCCTGATGCTAGGTAGCCGAATCTATAACGTTATTCGTTGATGCCCATGCGTAACGGCAACACCACCGTGGGCATCGGCGCCATCCTCATGTTGCTGGGCGTATTGATTGGCGCGTTTGGTGCGCATGCCCTGAAGACCCGAGTCGCACCTGAGATGTTGGCGGTCTATCAAACCGGTGTGCAATATCATCTGGTGCATGCGTTGAGTTTGGTGCTGGTTGGCATCATGCGCAACAGCGAGACGAATCCGTCATCACAGCCAGGTGCACTCAAACCCGCCGCTATTTTTATGGGCGTTGGCGTCGTGCTGTTTAGCGGCAGTTTGTATGCAATCGCCATCACCGGCATGAGCGTATTGGGTCTGATCACCCCGCTCGGTGGCTTATGCTTTATTGCTGCATGGGCGCTGGTGGCGTGGCAGATGTTGCGGCGCGATTAACTGCAGCCCTAACGTAGCAGCTAACGTTGCTCTAATGCATCGCCAACGCGGATGGTACCCAGCTTCGTGTTCAGCAAATTCATGCCGAAGCGCACTCCTTTCGAAGAATTGCGAAACGTAGCCAGCGTGCGCAACGGCTCTGGCCCAAAGACTTCGCCCGTGGCTTGATCGGTAGTGGTAACTTGGCAGCGTGTGCACGGTTTTACACCGCGAAATGTCGCATCTCCAATCGTAAAATCGCGCCACGTATCTTCCGCAAATGCGACGCAACCTTTCACGACAATATTTGCGCGAAATCGATCCATGGAGACCGGCGCAGCACCTGCTTGTTCAATGCGTTTATTCAGTTCGGCCAGAGATTCTTCCGACGCAATGAGTGCCGGGTAGCCGTCAGCAAAACTCACCACCTCGCCATTTTTTGCAAAGTCAGGGCTCACGCGCCGCTCACTGGTGTCGGGCATGTAGACCAGTCGCGCGTCGACGCCCAAATAGTCTGACAGCCACTTATCGGCTTCTGCCGAAACGGTATGAGCATGAACGCGGCTGGACCATACTTTTACGGTGCGGGTAGGCTGCAGGCGTGGCTGCAGCGGCACCGCGACTGAATCTTCAAACGGTGAAGAAAGAATCAAATTGTTGCCGTCCAGTGCGGTACGAAGGGTCGCCATTTGCGGGTGTTCGCGCTGGGTCAAAAAATCGTGGCGCTCATCCACCAGCATGAAGCGGCGGTCGTTCTGTAAACCGCGCGAGGTGGACTCACAAGCGCTCAACGACACGCCGCCCAAAGATTTAACGGGATAAATATTGATTTCGGTAACGGTAGTCGTCATATTCTGCGTGCCGGTCGAAGTAGTGGATGAATGCGATCGGTGAATGATCAAATATTTACGATGTTGCCTGTGTGCGGTCGGTCACAATGAGAAGCGGTTTTCCGTGATAACGTATACCTACATCAAGGAATACGTTTTTCACCGGCGCTTGATGTGGTGATGAAATGTAGTGATGAAATAGCATAGCGCAAGTTGTATTTTTGTTTCTTAACGTAGTTGAGACTCGCTGAAGGAGAGCCCTACATGGTTGATCTTTGGAAAAAGCTGACTGGTG
>JBBRFJ010000112.1:0-8821 GCA_038224475.1 Burkholderiales bacterium | reverse complement strand
GAACTTCGGACCGAATGGGCTGATCGCAGTGTTGAATTGGCGGTCGTTGCGAGCGGCTACCGTTTCCGCGTGAAGCCCGATTATCAAAAGTATATTGATCGTCTGGCCAACGACAAGCCGCCCAAATATTCGCGCGCTGTTTTGGAAACAATGGCGATCATTACCTACCGCCAGCCGGTGACGCGCAGCGATATTGAAGATATTCGCGGAGTTGCGGTATCTCCCCATATTTTAAAAACGCTGGAAGACCGTGGCTGGATTGATGAAATTGGCCATAAGGACGCGCCCGGTCGCCCTGCCCTGTTCGCGACTACTAAACATTTTCTGGATGATCTGAATTTGATCTCGCTTGACGAATTGCCACCGTTGCACGAGCTGCAGGCGACACTGGACATGTCGCAAGCGGGTGCGGTTTTGAATGCGGGTTCAGAAATTTTTGCGCTGCCGGGTATTGCCGCCGGTGTTGAAGTAAATGCAGACGGTACCGGCGAAACGACAGCACAAAGCACTGACAGCACAGCTGTGGCCGACGATGAAATGAATCCTAAAACCGATCACGACGCGGATGAGATGGTCGAGATAGTGCACAGCGTCGCGCGGGACGCGCCACCTACCAATGAAAAAACTATAGAGCGCTCGACTCACGATGCGCCTCAATTAATGAATGAAGAAACAGAAGCAAATGAAAAATCAAGTAATAAAGAAGCAGGTGCGCCACATGAAAAACACTCGTCAACGTCGGGAGAAGCATTATGATTAAGCGAGCAGTCATTCGCGCGCCGGCGCGCGGCTACGTCGATGGTCGCTTTATTGGCGAAGAAAAAGAGCCCGCTGACGCGCTCAACGGTGGACACGGCAAAGGCCGTGGCAAGGCTGGCGCGGGACGCCGGGGCAAGGCGAATGCCGACAGCGTGCTATCAGGTGACAACATTGGCAACACCACGGCAAAACGTCGCACGCGCAGCGGCGCGGGTGCCGGTGCTGGAACAGGTCGCGGTCGCGCTGGCGGCGGCACGGGTACCGGCGGCCGCAGCCGCGGTGTCAGCGGCGCTATGACTGGTCAAGGCGCACGCACGGACGGAGCTGCTGGTGGTCGTAAGCGTCCCCCAGGGAAGGGAGGCGATCGGGGCGCAGATAGGAGCCAAGCTACTAAAGCGCAAGGCCAAGGCGTTAGCCAGAGGCGACGCCAAGCACAGCCGAGGGCTGGCGGGCAGGTACGCTCACAGGGGCAAGTGCCGGGGCAAGGATCAGGTCAAGTCCAGGGTCAAGGACAGAGTCGCGAGCCGGGCCGAACAAAAGGCCGCAGCCAAGGCCAGCGCGGACCGCGGGCGGGTGGCTTGGGAGTAGATGGACAGGGTACGAGCCCATTCGTTTCTGATCTTGGTCAAGATCCCGCGTTGCGCGGTGCAGGCCGCACTAAACAACGTCGCGGCAGTACCGGCAAGAAATCGCCGTTTCGTACCGGCAGCGCACTCACTCACGAAATCTCACCCACCCAAGGCTCTGATTTGCGTCGCTTGGGTGATGAAGCCAAATCGGGCCAATTTGCAGAGGCTTTGGCGGCGAGCGCCAACGTCAAGCGTGAGCGCCTGCACAAAGTACTGGCGCAATCCGGTCACGGTTCGCGCCGCGATATGGAAATTATGATTTCTTCAGGCCGGGTGATGGTTAATGGCATTGTCGCCACCACCGGCACGCAGGTCGCGCCGGGTGACAACGTGTTGGTCGATCAGCGCCACGTCAAACTTAAATTTACCGAAGACATGCCCCGCGTGTTGCTGTATCACAAGCCCGAAGGCGAAATCGTCACCACCAACGATCCCGGTAACCGCATCACCGTGTTTGATAATCTGCCACGGGTCGAGACCGGCAAATGGGTCGCGGTGGGCCGACTTGATATCAATACCTCCGGATTACTCATCTTCACCACCAGTGGCGAGCTGGCAAATCGTTTCATGCACCCGCGCTACGAGGTCGAGCGCGAATATGCGGTGCGTATCCTAGGCGAGTTGACTGAAGACCAGACGAAGCTTTTGCTCACCGGCGTAAAAATTGAAGATAGCGCGCCGAAAGCGGCGCGTGATGATGATGATCGCTTCAATCGCATTGATGCCGATGATGACGATGAGGACGAGTTTGAAGACGAAACATATGATGTCGAGCCCGATGACGACTTGGCGCTTACGTCGATGCAAGACGATGACGAGCAGCCTTTGGCAGGCGAGATATCTGGGAACCAGGCGTTAGCGGAGCCGCGGCCAGCACTGCATGAATCTGACGATCAACCTGCGGATGATCTGCCTTCGGATCAACAGCCGATTGACGCGCGCTTCTTGGGCGCCGCTGCCGCGTCGAACAATTCAGGCGCTGCAACCACCACGCCATTCCCGCGAAACCCGCTTGCCAAATTTGATGTTATTGAAAAGCGCGGCGGAGAAGGCGTGAATCAGTGGTATCACGTGGTGATTCGCGAAGGGCGCAACCGAGAAGTCCGCAAGATGTTTGAGTCGCTTGGCCTGACCGTGTCGCGCTTGATCCGCACCCGCTTTGGCAAGGTAGAGCTACCGCCGCGCTTGTTACGCGGCAAGATGGTCGAGCTGGATGAAAGCCAGGTCAGAAGCGTACTCGCTTCAGCCGGCATGAAAGTAGAAGGTCCGGTCACACCGCTCATCTCCCGCGGTAAAAATGCCGGGCCGCGTATCCCGGGCGAAAGCGCCGAAACTCGCCCGGGACGTGTCGGCAGAGGTGCTGGAAGTGGTGGCGGAAGTGGCGCAGGCGGTGATATGCCGCGCGGTCAAAACCGGGCGCGCCAACAAAATCAACGAACCAGACCAGAAGGAACCGAGCCAGGCATGGTCGAGAGCGCAGGTTTGGCAGGGCCGCGTAATGCGAACAGCCGCCGCCGAGGAAACAGTGAACGCAATAATGGTCCTCGCGTGGAAGGACAGGGCAGCAGACACGGCAATCGGCAGGGCAACAGACAGGGCCAAGGGCAAGCCAACACCATTGCCGCAGACGGCGCGACTTTTACCGACGACGATCGTATTGACACCGGCAACATCGAAGCGACCCATGTTGGCGTAGATGGCATCGCAATCGAAAATAACGCAAATCAATCCCGAGTACCTCGGCAGCCACGAGCCGGAACAAGTGAGCGTAATGAGGCGGGTGGCCGTGGGCGAAGCAGCCCGCGCGGCGGTCGCGGACGTCGCCCCGCGGGCGCGCCACGTGAGGCTGGATTGAATTCGGGGAATGTCGAGTCGCTGCCAGCATCAGAAGGCTCAGGCAATCGCGCGGAAGCCTCATTGGCTGAAGCGGGCGGGGGAAATAGCGCGGATGTGAGTGGAAATGGAAACACTGCCACCCGCCCCGACAAACGCCCGCGGGGCAAATCACGTCGCGCCTTCCGCGGTCGCCGGCGCAGCGGGACGGGCGACGGGGCCGGGGAGCAAGCGGGCAGCGCGGATGGCAGCAGCAGCGGCAATGCAGGTGGTTCAGACAGCTCAGGCAACGCGGGCGGCAATACCGAGTAACCGGATTGACGGCATCAGCTCAAACCAAACTAAAAAACCAGCAGAAAAGTTTGATGCCGTTTTGAAATTTTTGCGCAGAGGGCTAGGCTGACACCAATTCTTCGCGCGTGACCAAAAACACGACTTCGCCGCCGACGCTGGTCTCGACCCAGGTAAGCGGCAGACCTGCGAACGCGGCTTCCACGCCTTCGCGATTGAAGCCCGCTTCCACCACCAGTAAACCGTGCTCGTTGAGGAAATTCGGCGCAGCTTCGAGGATCGCACGTACATGATCCAAGCCATCCTCACCGCTCGCCAATGCCATGGTGGGCTCATGCAAATACTCATGAGGCAAGGCGGACATCGATTTTGCGGTCACGTAGGGCGGATTTGAAATGATGACATCATAGGTACGGCCTTTCAACGCCGCAAACATGTCTGACTGCACCAGCTGAACGCGGTCGCTGAGCTCGTAGTCATTGATATTCCGCGCCGCAACTTTGAGTGCGGCCGCTGATAAATCCACAGCTTCTACCGTGGCGTTTGGAAACGACATTGCCGCCAGAATCGCCAGGCACCCGGACCCTGTGCAGAGATCCAGCACACTATTCACATCACCGGCCGAGTGCACCCAGGGATCTAAATGATCATGCAAAAGCTCGGCGATAAAAGACCTCGGCACGATCACGTTTTCGTCCACATAAAACCGATGTGGCCCCAGCCAAGCCTCGTGGGTCAGATAGGAAGCCGGGATGCGTTCTTTCACGCGGCGCTCAATAATTTTGAGCACCTTGTTGCATTCTGCGCGGGTCAATTTGGCATCGACAAAAGGGTCAAGGTTATCGAGCGGCAAATGCAGAGTGTGCAGAATCAAATAGACGGCTTCGTCAAACGCCGTTGCCGAGCCATGGCCGAAAAATAAATTCGCCTCATTAAATCGGCTCACTGCAAAACGCAGAATGTCGCGCGCCGTACTCAGTTCGTCATAGGCCGCCACGAAAAAATCAACCGGCTCTTTTTTTGGAATGGCCTCTGACAATCCAGTTTTTTTAGGCATGTGTAGCTCGCTTGATCAGAAGGTTTTCAAGTGTCGCGAAATAAACATCATGAAGCTTCGCGATGTCGGTCAGCGCGACGTGTTCATTTAACTTATGAATTGTCGCATTAACGGGGCCAAATTCGGCGATCTCGCTACACACATCCGCGATAAAGCGCCCGTCCGAGGTGCCGCCTGCCGTGGAAAGTGCGGGCGTCACCCCGGTGACATCACGCACGGCGTCGGTGAGTGCATCCACCAACGCGCCGCGCGCAGTCAAGAAAGGCTTACCGCTGAGGGTCCACGTAATATCATATTCACACCCATGCCGCTGAAGAATGGCTTCTAAATTGGCTTTCAAGCCATCTGCGGTGCTCGCGGTAGAAAATCGGAAATTAAAATAGAGCTCGACCGTGCCCGGAATGACATTAAACGCGCCGGTACCACCTTGAATATTAGAGACCTGAAAAGTCGTCGGCGGGAAATATTCATTGCCATTGTCCCAGACCGTCGCCGCCATTTCGGCGAGCGCTGGCGCGACCATCAAAATTGGATTCCTGGCCAGATGAGGGTAGGCAATATGACCTTGGATACCCCTCACCACCAGTCGCGCCGATAACGAACCGCGTCGACCGTTTTTTATCGTATCGCCAAATTTTTCAGTCGATGATGGTTCACCCACAACGGTGAAATCTATCCGCTCATCATTACGTTGCAGCCACTCCACTACCTTGATGGTGCCATCGGTCGCCGGCCCTTCTTCATCGCTCGTAATCAGCAGGGCAATGGAGCCGGGATGATCGGGATAAGTCTGTACAAACTTGGCAACAGAAGTCACGAACGCCGCGATGCCGGTTTTCATATCGGCTGCGCCGCGACCATATAAATTCCCGTCTCGCTCGGTCGGCATGAACGGATCGGCATGCCATTTATCGAGCGGCCCGGTTGGCACAACATCGGTATGGCCTGCAAAGCAAACCAGCGGCTTCTCAATGCCGTGTCGCGCCCAAAGATTACTCACGCCGTTTGAGTTGAAATATTCAAACCGAAAACCCAAGGGCTCAAGCCGCTTGACGATCAGGGCCTGACAGCCTGCGTCATTCGGCGTGATGGAAGCGCATGCGATTAGCTCGCGCGCCAGCGCTACAGTCGGATGAACGGCCAGGGTAGTCTCGCCTTGATCCATCAAGCGCGCGAGCTGCTGGTTGCTGGAGAAGTGACCACCGCATTGACAGGCCCGATAAGGGCGCCATTGCGTGCCGCCAGCACTGGCCCAACGCGATCTTCGACATATTTTTTTAACGTCGGTTTTAAGCGCAGCAGGAAAAAAACTTCGGTCATCACAAACAACGGACCAATGACCAAACCCATCACATCATCGGTAAACGCTGGCTTCACGCCCTCGAATTTATGACCCAAAAACTGTAGCGCCCAACCTGCCACGAAAATCACCGCCGCCAGCGTGAGCGCAATGGGGACGCTGGTTTTCGCTGTCACGAGCGATGCAACGGCGGTGGTGACAAACAAATAAATCGCCATCGCCAGACCTAGCGGGCGATCCAATATTAGGTAATAAATCATCGCAACCAACGCAACCATCCAGCCCGCATGAACTGAGCCAAAACTGATTTGCGCAAACGCCAACAACATCCCAAATACAATCATGGGAATGCCCACAAAGTGCGTCTTGATATTGCGCTGATCGCGATGATAAGCAGCGTATTGGGTGATGTGTTGCTCAAGGGTGCGCATCTAACTTCCGGTCAATTATTTAGGGCTTTGATTGTCGCATTGTAGACTGCCAAGTCATGGCAATTAAAGTACCGGCATAGCGGCTGACGTAAACTCGTTTAAGGACGGGCATTTCGAACCATTTTAGGCTCAAGATGCTCGTCAAATGGCGGTCTGCGCTTTAGCATTTCATCTATTTGCCGCGCGCATCACCAGCGCCACACCCATCGTTGTCAGCGCCAAGCCGGCAATGCCGAGCCACGCAATCGATTCACCAAATAAAATAAACGCCATCAGCGCGGTGACGCTCGGCGTCAAGAAAAACAGGCTGGCCACCTTAGATGCTGCACCGCGGCGAATCATTACATAAAGCAAGCCGATGGCACCAATCGACAGCACCACTGCGAGCCATAAAATCGAAAACATAAATTGCGGCGTCCAGTCAATTCGCATGGTTTCGAACATTAGCGCCAGCACCAGCACCACCAGCCCGGTGGCGGAATACTGGATAACGCCGCCCGTGCGCAAATCCATGTTCGCGCAAAATCGTTTTTGATAAAGCGTACCCAGCGTGATACCCGTCAAGGCAATACCCGCCATTCCGAGCCCCGCCCAGTTGGGCGTGCCCAGCGAATATTTGCTGATAATCACCAACACCACGCCCGCCAGACCAAGCGCCATACCTAGCCATTGTTTGATATTTAGGCGCTCGTTCAACAGCAACTGCGCCAACACTGCCGTTAGTACCGGCTGCAGGCCAGCAATCATGGCTACAAAGCCCAGCGGAAGCTTCAACGTGATCGCATACAACACGCCCGATAAATAGGTGGCATGAACCAGCAGACCGGCAACGGCAATATGCGCAGCTGTTGAGAAACTAGTCGGCCACGGCGCCCGCATTGCAAGTGAGACGGTTAGGAGAATAGTCACCACGACCACCATCCGCACAAACGTCAACGTGAACGGCTCGGCAAAAGGAATGCCATATCTTGAGCCGATAAAGCCGGTGCTCCATAACATCACAAAAATGGCGGGCGCAAACGTTATCCAGGAAGCGTTGTTTTCGGGTTTAGCGGCCATAATGAAAAACAATTTTCTCGGAACGATTGGACGGGGCGGCTGCAACGAACGAGGCGTTCGCTGCGTGATGCGCATTGCGTTACATCGCAACTTTTAAAAGAGACAACATCACGGCCTTGGATTATGGGTGACGAATCATGTTTACAAATTTCAGACACTTTTGCATCAATGTCACAAGCAAAGGCTCGGGCGCGGATGACCCAGGTGCTCAATCAGATGCCGACGCAAATATTTCCATTAATGGAGTGATTGGCGGGAGCGGCCCGCCGTTGCTGCTTTTACATGGTTACCCGCAATCACATTTAATCTGGCATCGGGTCGCTCCGGCGCTCGCAGAACGTTTTACGGTGATTGCAACGGATCTGCGTGGCTACGGTGCCAGCAGCAAGCCGATAGGCAGTTCCGACCATGCCAACTATTCAAAACGTGTCATGGCGCGCGATCAGATCGAGGTGATGCGACAGTTGGGCTTTGCCACTTTTTACTTGTGCGGACACGATCGTGGCGCACGCGTTTCGCACCGGCTGGCAGTGGATTATCCAGAGAGTGTCAAGAAAATGATCCTTCTCGACATCTCGCCGACCTTGGCCATGTATGAGCAGACCTCCATGGAATTTGCGCGCGCCTACTGGTGGTGGTTTTTTCTGATTCAACCAACCCCCTTCCCCGAATCGATGGTCGCAGGCGCACCCGACGTTTACCTCAAGAAAAAAATCGGTTGGGGCCACGCCGGACTTAGCCCGTTTACCGACGAAACGTATGCGGCCTATCTGGCTTCGGTCAGCGATCCCGCGACCATGCACGGTATGTGCGAAGACTATCGTGCGGCGGCCTCGATTGATTTAGAACATGACCGCGCGGATCGCGCTGTGGGTAAGAAAATTGAATGTCCTTTACTCGTCCTGTGGGGTGAACATGGCGTGGTTAACCGCTGTTTCAAACCAATTAATGACTGGCAGCGAGTTGCTATCAACGCCAGCGGACATACTCTGCCATGCGGACACTATGTGCCCGAGGAAGTGCCGGCATTATTGATTGACGAGCTGAAAACGTTCTTTTGCTAGCAAACAAAATGATGGCTAGGCGGGTCCCTCCGACCATAAGCAGTTTTACCAGCCTGTCAATGTGAGTATTTGATGAAGGTCAAGAAAGTTGTTGTATCCGTGTTTGTGAACAAAAACTCGGTTAGTGGCGACTCGCGTTCTAGTAGAATCAAGCGTGGGCATTGTTGGACACCGGCAGCGGCAGATTAGTAAAAACCTTTTCGAAAACCAGAGGACGAACTGGCGGAAGGAAAAGCAGTCGGATATGGGCAGGCAAACATAAATTGCCAGCCGCATGAAAACTAATAATGATAAGGAGAACAGTTTGAACATTAGAAACCCCAAAGATTTCTGGTCGGGTGTGTTGTTTGCATCGATTGGATTTGCGTTCGCAATTATCGTCAAAGTTTACGAATACC
>JBBRFJ010000111.1:0-9200 GCA_038224475.1 Burkholderiales bacterium | reverse complement strand
TATTTGTCAGTGATGGCGTTTCCAAAATCGAGGGCGAGGCTTCGCCGATTGAGATCTTGACCGGTGGCGGCGAAAAGCGTGTGGTGCCGAATACATTGCCGCCGGGTGCGCCCACGCCTCCTCCCAAATCTTAAGGCTGGTGCGCCGTGCTGAAGGTGGCCATAACAGGCGCGGGTGGGCGCATGGGAAAGATGCTGGTTGCTGCCGCACACGAAGATTCTGACGTGCAGCTGGCGGCGACACTCAGTCGCCACACCAGCGATGGTGATGTCGACTCAGCCCTATCCAATGCAGATGTGTTGATAGATTTCACGAAGCCAGATGCAACGCTCGATTATTTAGCGATTTGCAAAAAGCATGGCATCAAAGCTGTCATTGGAACGACCGGATTTAGTCCCGCGCAGAAGCAGCAAATCGAAGCCTTTGCGAAACATGTCGCCATCGTTTTTGCCCCCAATATGAGCATTGGCGTCAATGTCAGCCTGCAACTAGTCGAAGCGGCCGCCAAAGCGCTTGGGCTTGATTACGATATTGAGGTATTTGAAGCCCATCACAAAATGAAGGTCGATGCGCCTTCCGGTACCGCGCTCGCCATGGGAGAAGTTGCTGCCAAGGCTCGCGGCCAGAGGTTAGCGGATGTCGCGACTTATGATCGACATGGCGTCTCGATTGAGCGCGAGCGCGGCAGTATTGGTTTTTCCGTAGTGCGGGCGGGAGACATTATTGGTGATCACACGGTTTTTTTTGCGGGGCCAGGCGAGCGCATTGAGATCACGCATAAATCATCATCGCGTGCGACTTATGCGCAAGGCGCGATCCGTGCTGCAAAATTTTTAGCCGACAAAAAAGTTGGCTTGTTTGATATGCGCGATGTTTTAGGGCTTAGATGAAAGGGCTCATGAGCCGACAGCAGGGCCAGCAGCATGCCAAGGAAATTGCTCTTTAGACCGTATTCGGGTACAATGTTTTCTTAATCGCGAAGCAACAAAAACGCGGGAAAGTGCCGGGCTTGAACATTCAGCCCACGGCCTTTCCCTTTTTTTATGTCCGCGATTTCCCTCAAGTTTTTCGTGGAGCCGCCCTTGTTGAAGCCGAATTCTTTCCCCGCCTTGTTGGTTCTTGCAGACGGCTCGGTTTTTAAGGGCATTTCAATTGGTGCCTTGGGGCACGCGGTTGGTGAAGTGGTGTTTAACACTGCCATGACCGGCTACCAAGAAATTTTGACCGACCCTTCCTACATGGGACAGATGGTCACCCTCACCTACCCGCACATCGGTAACACCGGCACCAACCCGGAAGACGCAGAATCGAACAAAACTTATGCAACTGGCTTGATTATTCGCGATCTTCCGACGCTCGCTTCGAATTGGCGCATGACCGAGACGCTGCCGGATTATTTGAAGCGGAACAACGTGGTCGCGATTGCCGATATTGATACCCGTCGCCTTACTAGGATGACTCGCGAAAAGGGCGCGCAAAACGGCTGTATTTTGGTTGGATCGCACGATGATGCGGCGATTAAAAATGCGCATGCGCTGGCAAAAGCCACACCCAGTATGTCCGGTCTCGATTTAGCAAAAGTGGTGTCTGCCACAAAACCATATGACTGGAATGCTTCAACATGGGCACTGGGCGCGGGTTTCAAGGCAATTGAGGACACAAAATTTCATGTGGTCGCCTACGATTACGGCGTGAAGTACAACATCCTGCGGATGCTCGCGGATCGCGGTTGCAAGGTTACGGTGCTGCCCGCGCAAGCATCGAGTGTTGATGCGCTTGCCTTAAAGCCCGATGGCGTTTTCCTCTCCAATGGCCCCGGTGACCCTGAGCCCTGTGATTACGCGATCAAGGCAATTCAAGAAATTATTGCGAAAGATATTCCGATATTCGGCATTTGTTTGGGACACCAATTGTTGGGTTTAGCCTCGGGTGCTAAGACGCTAAAAATGAAATTCGGCCATCATGGCGCCAATCATCCCGTGCAGGATCTGGCCACGAAAAAAGTCTATATCACCAGCCAGAATCACGGTTTTGCGGTGGATGAATCGACGCTGCCTGCGAATCTGCGCATCACCCACAAGTCCCTATTCGACGGCACTTGCCAGGGTATCGAGCGCACCGATAAACCTGCGTTTAGTTTCCAAGGCCACCCCGAAGCCAGCCCTGGCCCGCATGAGGTCGGCTATTTGTTTGATAAGTTTGTGGCAATGATGGAAGCTCGTCGTGGTGGTTAAAAAAGTGGCAGCCAAAAATCCTGCGGCAAATTACACTGCTGCCAAACCCACCAAGAAGTTAACCGCCAAACGAGCGCTGGTTGCTTATGATGTTGTGGTTTCAAAAATCGTCGTGGTGCGTGGGCAGCGGGTGATGTTCGCGCAAGATTTGGCCGAACTATATGGCGTTGAGACACGGGTGCTCGTGCAAGCCGTCAAGCGAAATGCCGATAGGTTTCCCGTTGATTTTATGTTTCCCCTACCGATCAGGAGTTTACAAACTTGAGATCACAATTTGTGATCTCAAGTTGGGGTGGCACACGCTACGCACCCAGCGTATTTACCGAGCAAGGTGTGGCCATGCTCTCAAGTGTGCTGCGTAGTGATCGCGCGGTATCGGTGAATATTGAAATCATGCGAGCGTTCGTGCAAATGCGCACCATGATCGATTCCAATCGCGAATCAGCCCGCAAAGTCGCCAAACTCGAAGCCGAATATGACGAACAATTTGCCGCAGTTTTCCAAGCGATTCGGCAATTGATGGATGCAAACGTTGAAGAAAAGGCAGAGGACAAAGCCAAGCTCAGCAAGCCCAAACGCAAGATCGGTTTCACCTAAATATTTATCAATCTTGAGGTCACAATTTGTGACTCTAAAGGGAAGCTAGAAATGAATTTAAATTTTTTACTTATACACACGCGCAATTTTAGAGCTTGCGTTTTGACACTTTTTGCTTCGACATTGATTGGATGTGCAACGGGAAATCGCGCACAAGAAAATATGGCTGCGAAAGTGAGATCAACGCCGGCGTGTTGTGAAACCATGAAGCAATTCCCGTTTGCTGAACTTGCATTGGGGAAAACAGAAATTACGATCGATGAGAAAGCACCCGCATTCATTTTTGAATCAGGCAAAAGCTTGTTTCGTGCGTACTCACTTCCCCGAACCGACAACGCGCTGAAAGTGACGCTACGCTCGTACACAAATGCTGCGGTTGGCGGATTATTCCAGCCAGACATTCTCCTGCTGGACAATAATTTTCAGGTAAGCAAGCTAATAGCGAAGCCTCTATTCGGCCTGCCCTTAATTACGGAACAAGCATTTTCTCCTGCCTACGCTACGTACGATTTTGTAATTGAGTCTGATCGAAATCGATTTCAATATTTAGTCGTTCGTACTACTGATGAACTCCTTGTCATCAACACGCCAGTCAATGAAAGCTCAACTGTGCCGGTTGGAGGCGCATTTGTTAGATTCGCGACGACAGGTCGAATTGTTGGGCGACCGATGGGGTTTTTGACCGTTAACGTTTCCTCATCACCATCACAGCGCTAACAGGGAATTTCGTATGCCAAAACGTACCGACATAAAATCCATTCTCATCATCGGCGCCGGCCCGATTGTCATCGGCCAAGCTTGCGAGTTTGACTATTCGGGTGCGCAGGCATGCAAAGCGTTACGCGATGAAGGCTATAAAGTTATTCTGGTCAATTCAAATCCGGCCACGATCATGACCGATCCCAACATGGCGGATGTGACTTATATCGAGCCGATTACCTGGAAAATTGTCGCGCAGATCATCGAGAAAGAGCGGCCCGACGCACTATTGCCAACGATGGGTGGGCAGACCGCACTGAATTGCGCGCTTGATTTAGCCAAGCATGGCGTATTGGCGAAGTTTGATGTCGAGATGATCGGTGCGACGCGCGAGGCGATTGATAAAGCCGAAGATCGTGAAAAATTCAAGCAGGCGATGACCAAGATTGGTCTCGCTTCGGCGCGCTCAATGATTGCGCATTCGATGGAAGAAGCACTGCAAGTGCAGGCGGCGATTGGCTTTCCGGCCATTATTCGCCCCAGCTTTACGATGGGTGGTTCGGGTGGCGGCATCGCCTATAACCGGGATGAGTTTGTCGAGATTTGCGAACGCGGGCTTGAAGCCTCGCCGACCAAAGAGTTATTGATTGAAGAATCACTACTCGGCTGGAAAGAGTTTGAGATGGAAGTCGTGCGTGATCGCGCCGACAACTGCATCATCATTTGCTCGATTGAAAACCTTGACCCGATGGGTGTGCATACGGGCGACTCGATTACCGTCGCGCCCGCGCAAACCCTGACCGACAAGGAATACCAGATCATGCGTAACGCCTCAATCGCGGTGCTGCGCGAGGTCGGCGTTGAGACAGGTGGCTCAAATGTGCAATTCGCGGTCAACCCCGACGATGGAAGGATGGTGGTAATTGAGATGAATCCGCGCGTGTCGCGCTCCTCTGCGCTGGCATCGAAGGCCACCGGTTTTCCGATTGCAAAAGTCGCAGCAAAATTAGCGATCGGATACACGCTCGATGAGTTGAAAAACGATATCACGGGTGGTGCCACCCCTGCCTCATTTGAGCCCTCAATTGATTATGTCGTCACGAAAGTTCCCCGCTTCGCATTCGAAAAATTTCCGCAAGCCGATGATCGTTTAACCACGCAAATGAAGAGTGTAGGTGAGGTGATGGCGATTGGCCGTAACTTCCAAGAGTCGTTGCAAAAAGCATTGCGCGGTTTGGAAACCGGTGTCGATGGCTTCAATCTAAAAACCGTTGATCCCGAGAAAATCGGTGATGAATTGGCCTATCCCCGTGGTGAGCGGCTTTGGTACGTGGCGGATGCATTTGGTATTGGCATGTCCTTGGAAGAGGTCTTCAGTTACACAAAAATTGATCCTTGGTTTCTCGCGCAGATCAAGGAACTCGTTGATATTGAACTAACGCTCGACAAAAAATCGCTGGATCAAATTGATGCTGTACAAATGCGGGATCTCAAGCGTCGCGGTTTTTCAGATCGCCGATTGGCGCACCTTTTGAAGAAAAAAGAGTCGGAGGTCCGCGCCAGACGGCACTCTTTCAATATTCGCCCGGTCTATAAGCGTGTCGATACCTGCGCGGCTGAGTTCTCCACCTCAACGGCGTATATGTATTCGAGCTACGACGAAGAATGTGAATCGAATCCGACCAGCAATAAAAAAATCATGATTCTGGGCGGTGGCCCGAACCGGATTGGCCAAGGCATTGAATTCGATTATTGTTGCGTGCATGCGGCGTTGGCACTTCGCGAAGACGGCTATGAAACCATCATGGTCAATTGCAATCCAGAAACCGTCTCGACCGATTACGACACCTCTGATAGGCTGTATTTCGAGCCGCTGACCTTGGAAGACGTGCTCGAAATTGTGGCTGTAGAAAAGCCGGCTGGCGTGATTGTGCAATTTGGTGGACAGACGCCGTTGAAACTCGCGCGCGATCTGGAAGCCAATGGCGTGCCGATAATCGGTACCACGCCAAACGCGATTGACATGGCGGAGGACCGCGAGCGTTTTCAGAAATTGATCACCGAGTTAGGCCTGCTGCAGCCGCCAAATCGTACTGCCCGCACCAACGAAGAAGCCATTATTAAAGCGCGTGAAATCGGTTATCCGCTGGTCGTGCGTCCGAGCTATGTGCTCGGCGGACGGGCGATGGAAATCATTCATGTGGAGTCCGATCTTGAGCGCTACATGCGCGAAGCGGTGAAGGTGTCAAATGATTCGCCGGTGCTGTTGGATCGCTTTTTAAATGACGCGATTGAAGTCGATGTCGATGCAATTTGCGACGGCAAAGACGTTCTCATCGGCGGCATCATGGAACACATCGAGCAGGCGGGCGTGCATTCGGGTGACTCCGCTTGCTCACTCCCACCGTTCTCGCTTTCACCAGAATTGCAGGACGAATTGCGCCGCCAAACCATCGCGTTAGCGCATGCCTTAAAAGTAATCGGCTTAATGAATCTGCAATTTGCGATTCAAACCCAAAACGGCGTCGATAAAGTTTACGTGCTCGAAGTGAATCCGCGTGCGTCGCGCACCGTGCCGTTCGTATCGAAAGCGACCTCGCTGCCGTTGGCGATGATTGCTGCCCGCTGCATGGCGGGTCGGTCATTGAAAGAACAAGGCGCAACAAAAGAAATTACGCCGCCCTATTTCTCGGTGAAAGAAGCGGTGTTCCCGTTTATTAAATTCCCCGGTGTTGATACCATTCTCGGCCCCGAAATGAAATCGACCGGCGAGGTGATGGGCGTGGGTGTCACCTTTGGCGAAGCGTTTGTGAAATCGCAAATGGGCGCGGGGATCAAGTTACCCAAAGGTGGGAAAGCTTTCTTGAGCGTGCGCAACGCGGATAAAGTGAAGGCAGAAGAAATTGCGAAAAGCTTGGTTGAGCTTGGTTTCAGTATTGTCGCCACAAAAGGCACCGCCGCGCATTTGGCGAAAGCAGGTATTGACGTCACACCGGTCAACAAAGTGCTGGAAGGTCGCCCGCATATTGTTGATATGATAAAGAATCGTGAAATTTCACTCATCATCAACACCGTCGAGGAAGACAAACGTTCCATCCGCGATTCTTGGGCCATTCGCAACGCAGCGTTGCAGGGCCGCATTACTTATTACACGACCGTCTCAGGTGCGCGCGCCGCTTGCATGGGCATGCAACATCTGGATGAACTAAAAGTTTATGATTTGCAGTCGCTGCATAGACAGCTCAGTGTACAAATTAACGCGACCTGATTTTATAATTCCACATGCCCGCCGATTCAACGCCAAATGAATTTAGTTGTGCCGTCCGAAATCAACCTTATTTTCCACAGGAAAACGTAATGAGCAGCTTAGCCAAAGTCCCCCTTACCGTTGTCGGCGCAGAAGCGCTGCGAGCCGAATTACATCGCCTTAAAACCGTGGAGCGGCCATCGGTCATTTTGGCGATTGCGGAAGCGCGAGCGCAAGGCGATTTATCTGAAAACGCCGAATACGATGCCGCCAAAGAAAAGCAAGGCTTTGTCGAAGGTCGCATTCAAGAGCTCGAAGGCAAAATGTCCAGCGCGCAAATCATCGACCCCAAATTGCTCGACGATGAAGGTCGCGTGGTGTTTGCCGCGACGGTCGATTTGGAGGAAGTCGAGACCGGTGAAAAAGTGACGTATCAAATTGTTGGCGAAGATGAAGCTAATTTGAAAGTCGGCAAGATCTCATTCTCATCCCCCATCGCCCGCGCCATGATCGGCAAATATGCCGGCGATGTCGCGATCGTTCGCGCGCCGGGTGGCGAGAAGGAATATGAGATTTTGGATGTTAAGTATTTGTAGGCGGTTTCGGTCGGTAGGAAATTGAAACTCTTGTCCTGGTGCGGTGTTTTAGTTACTTTTGCTCTGAAACTCCCGCCGTTATTAGGGTTCATTGATTTTTAAGAGCGCTGCACTTGCTGTTAGCTAGACTTCGCCCCGCTCATTGATTTAGAGAAATATTGATAGCCTTAAGCTTGACAGCTACAGGCAAGCGGTATGACTCAGGGTAACGACCTAGGCCCATCATTTTTTCTTCAATGAAGCAGAGGTGTCTGGCCAAGAATTCAGCAGATTCACCGCGTGCCAAATAGCGGTAAATTTCACCGATGTAAGAGTCATACTCGTCTCTAGGCCACTCCGGATCATCCATGACACCAATTGGGTCCCAATCGCGAACAAGAACCTGCCTAATCGCGTCGGTAATTTTATCGGCTTTCTGTTCTCGATTAGACATATTGTGGCGCCTAACGTGGAAGTGAGCACGCGTAGCCCGGCCAAGCGAAGCGCCGCCGGGGTGACATTTCACGAATCACCAAACTCTCCTTCTGGCGCTTCACAAGCCCAATTGGTGGTTAACATTCCGCGCTCAATATATCGGTGAATCGTTGAGTGCGGCCAATCCGCCGCCCGCCTAACGTGCCCATGCTTTACCGGATTGATGTGTACATAGTTTACGTGCGTTTCAAAATCGTGATCATCGCGAATGGTGTGTTCCCAAAATCGTTTTTGCCACAACTTGTATTCTCCGCTCGCCTCTTTTTCGATGGACACACCTTCGCGCAAAGCATGTTTGGTGAATCCCGCTTTTATCAAACGTATGCGTTGCGAATAGGAAATATCATCAGGCGGCAACGTCCACACCGTGTGCCAATAGTCAGGCAACACGACCATCGAATCAACGGTAAATGGCAGCTTTGCCTTTACATCACGTACGATATTTCGCAGGGCATCAACGTGATCGATTGATAGCGCGCGACGCCGATCACGCAGATTGACCGTGAAAAAGAATGTGCCGCCCGCAACGCGGCTTCGTCGATATTGAACCATGTGCGGAATACCCCGGAGTCGCGTTTCTCGTCCGGGCTAGGCCTGCTGCGGCACGGCTAGCAAAACGCTTTCAGACCGAGGGCGTCATCCAGTCTTTAGCGGTGATGCTTTCGATTGCCGCGTTGATTCTCGCTTGAACAATACCGTTTTCTTCGTTCGACGCGCTGGTCATCGCCTGCCGCGATTGAGTCGCCAATACGGATCCAACAGCATGAATTGCCTCATGACGCGAAAGCCCTTGAGTTTGCAACCGCAGCAAAGCTCGTTTGGTAGGGCCGAAGCCAGTGGCGACCTGATTTTCAATGATGGTATGAAGCGCAGAATGTGCCTTTATGTTGCGCACATTGATGCGGGCCGACTGATGGTAGGTCCTCACAACGCGCATCCGGTCATGATCGTCAAGTCCGAGCCAATCTTTTGGATCGGGTATGACTGCTGGATCGTAGAAGGTCAAGGTGCGTCTCTCGGGTGGATATATTTCAACTTTAACTATTCGACGCCGCATCCAAAAACCGATGCAAATCACCCGACAGTTTTTTCAAACTCGGCTCATGGATATACATCATGTGTCCTGCATCGTAGTACGCGGTTTCGATATTTTTCTCTCTTGTTGCATCGAGTCCCAAATGGCTGAAGGTGTAGTCGCTCGCCAAATGCGGCGTGGCGAAATCGAAATAACCGTTCGCTACGAAAACTTTCAAATGCGGATTTTTCGACATCGCTTGACGCAGCGATTCGCTGACCGAGGCATAGCGATTTGAAAACTGATCCCAGCCCCAATCGAGATAGAGCGACTTTAAT
>JBBRFJ010000110.1:0-9325 GCA_038224475.1 Burkholderiales bacterium | reverse complement strand
TTTTGAAGGCCAGCTGGAAATGAAAGGCGGCTACATCATCACCAAAGGCGGGCTGTCCGGAGATGCCACGGCAACGTCGGTGCCCGGCGTTTTCGCGGCAGGCGACGTGCAAGACCACGTCTACCGTCAGGCGGTCACCAGCGCAGGAACCGGTTGTATGGCCGCGCTGGATGCGGACAGATATTTGGAATCGTTGAGATAAGCCAGCCAGCTCGCCGGCTGACAATACATTTACGATGATCGCAACTAGGGAAGCTCTGATTAAGTCTAGTTCTAAGCCAGACTAGGCGTGGGACTAAAAATATCAACGCGGCATATATTTGATATGTAAGGAGATATTTTTATACCACAACACCGTATCGCAACGAAATCGACTTAATCAGAGTTTCCCTAGCGCTTGACCGGTGCAATTTGCGCAACCTCAATACCAACCTACTAATCGCTAGGTAACGGAGACAACTTATGCAACTCAACTCAAATTTGAACGAACGTGTCGTCGTCCAATCGACTTCGATGGCATGGATTGATTCGCCAGCCCAAGGCATTCAACGGAAACTGCTCGAGCGTGACGGCACCGAAGTAGCGCGGGCCACTTCAGTCGTGCGCTATGCCGCGGGTAGCCAATTTACGAGCCACACTCACGATCTGGGCGAAGAAATCTTTGTGCTTGATGGGGTGCTGAGCGACGAGACTGGAAATTTTGGACCTAGAACCTACATCAAGAATCCACCCGGATCTTCGCATGCGCCGCGCTCCCAAAACGGTTGCACGCTGCTGGTGAAATTAAGGCATCTCGACCCTGCGGATAAAGAACGAACCATCGTCGATACGCATTCGACGACATGGTTTCCAGGCATCGTGCCAGGTCTGTCAGTGATGCCACTTTCGGAATTCGGTACACAGCACACTGCACTGGTGCGCTGGGCACCGGGAACCCAATTCAATCCCCATCGCCATTTTGGCGGCGAGGAAATTTACGTCATCGACGGCGTTTTCGAGGACGAATTTGGACGGTACCCGGCCGGCACATGGATCCGCAGCCCGCACTTGAGCGCGCATCGCCCCTTTAGCAAGGAGGGATGCACTATCTTCGTCAAAACAGGCCACTTGCCGATAGAAGTTGCTGAAAAAACGCTGTGAACGCTAGGCACTACCAGCATTAAAGGCTGGTTATCAGGAAGCTATGGCAGCGTCTGTGGTTAGTGTCTTTGCAGCGGGCCGCCGCCGATTCAGCGAAGCCTCGCTCTGCTCCATACCAAGCAACGATTTGGCTGCGCATGTGCGCCAGCGCACAGAGGCCATTACGGATTCGTCGCAAACTTCGGTAGCGGTGTCCGAGCGAACAATTTTTGATCGCGCGACCATCGACGAGAAAGACTTCCCCAACTTTAAATAAGGAATACATCATGCTCAATACTAATGCCACCGCCAGCGCCGCCCACAAGCAAGCCGCAAGCGAGCATCAGGCATGTGCCGATCATCACAAGCAGGCTGCCGCATCACACGACGGCAACAAAGTCGATGAAGCCAAGGCGAGCTCAAAGAGTGCCATGAGTTGCTGCAAAACTGCCAGCAAGGTTTCTGAAAAAGCATGCGGGTGCTCTGCCAAGTAAGCTGCTGGAGATTTAAAGCTGCGCGGGACTTGGATAATTTTCAGCGCGGCGATCGCGTTGCACCTTGCGGCGCGTGGAAGGCAGAATTGACCCAAGACGCTCCTTCTACCGGCAACGGGGCCGGGGCGGTCTGATGCGCCCTTGCACATGGCTTCTTCTCATACGACCCTATCTTGCGATACACAAGTTGGGGATAGGGGCGATGCTCAGTTGATTGACGTCTCCTCAAATACGGACAATCCATTATCCCGACCTTCGACTCACAGAAGTCTCTGTGAGCTCCCATCTCCTTGGGGAAACTACGGCTAACAACGCACCATCGCACAGGGTCTGGAATAAGCCCCACACGAAATGACGCATTACGCTGGTTCCGCGCATTGCAAATTGTGCACGCCAGTCTTACAGACGAGACATAGACGAAATTCTCAGCAACAATTTCCATCATAAAAATTTGAATGACCTGAACCGCTGTTACCATCTCCTGATCAAAATAGATTTAATTGCAGCCTGATGAAACCCCAATACGGGGGCGGCGTTTGAGGCGCAATTTCTTCAAGATGCACGTCCTTCCTAGGCTTTTATTTTCACGGCGGCTACAATCGCCACAACAGCACGAACAGCACGAATGTCCAAGCGCCCGATCAATCTAAAACCCGAAGCGCGACCCAATACCCAGGCCGAAGACGATCTCTTCCGCGCCGAGATGGCGGCAGACGGAGTGGTGCCGATCAAGCTTGGGGCGCGCGCGGAATTAAAGAAGCCGCGTCCCAAGCCGATTGCCGCACAGCGTATGGCCGACGAGGCGGCGGTGCCTTCTGAGTTGCTCACAGATACGTCAGGCTGGGATGGCGACGTGGATACGGGCGACAACATCACTTTTCTACGCAATGGTTTGGGGCGCGACGTGCTGAAAAAATTAAAGCGCGGGCACTGGGCGATTCAATCGGAGCTGGATTTGCACGGCCATACGAGCGCGATGGCACGTGAAGAACTGGCGAAATTTCTGGCGCATGCACGGCATAGCGGCCTGCGCTGTGTGCGCATCATTCACGGGCGGGGTACCCGCTCGCCGGGCGGCGTGCCGCTTATTCGCAATAAAGTGCGCCTGTCGTTGTCGCAGCGCGATGAGGTTCTGGCGTTTTGCGATGCGGGGCCAGGCGATGGCGGTGCGGGCGCGGTACTGGTTTTGTTGAAGGCGAGCTAGGGTATCCGCGTCACGGGAAGCTTTAGGACGGGAAATTTCACCAAGATTGTTGCCCCTATTTGCCGGTAAACTTGGCGGCGATTCTTATCGCGTGCCGGTATGTGCCTGCAATTTCAGCATCTGCCAGCATTCGCCCTCATCCGCGACCCAACGTGGCACTTTTCATAGCCTATGACTTCCATTCCGCGCCCTTTTTTACTCGTACTTGCCATCGTCCTAACATTATTGGCGTTGAGTGAACTCGGCACTCGCCGTCTGGCCGATCCCGACGAGGGCCGCTATTCAGAAATCTCGCGCGAAATGGTGCAGTCAAATGATTTCGTCACACCACGTTTAAACGGCCTCAAATATTTTGAAAAACCGCCGCTGCAATACTGGGCGACGGCGATCGCGTTCAAGGTGCTGGGCGAAAGCGAATTCAGTGCGCGGCTCTATACGTTTCTGTGCGCGCTGGGCTGCATTTTTTTGATTGGGTACACCGCGGCCCGCCTCTACGGGGCAGACACAGGCATCTATTCCGTACTTGCGTTAGTGGGGTCGTGGTATTTCACGGCGTTCGCGCAGGTGATCACGCTCGATATGGGCCTCACGTTCTGGATGACGATGGGTGTATGCGGATTCCTGGTGGCGCAATCTGCTGACAACGCCTCAACCCGGCGGCGCTGGATGCTAATGGCATGGGCGGGAATGGCGTTTGCGGTGCTGTCGAAAGGCTTGATTGGGATCGTTTTTCCGTCTGCCGCGATATTTTTTTACTGGGTCATCCAGCGTGATTGGCGTTTGCTGGCGAAGCTTGAATGGTTCTACGGATTGCTGCTGTTTTTCGTCATTACGGTGCCGTGGTTCACGATGGTGTCGTTGCAAAATCCCGAATTCCCCCGCTTTTTTTTCATCCACGAACACTTTGAGCGATTCCTCAGCAATACCCATCGGCGCGAAGGGCCATGGTGGACGTTTACGGCCATCACGATCCTGGGCTTTATGCCGTGGGGACTAGCGATCTTTCCAGCTATTGTGAGCGGCTGGCGCAATACTGCGCTGCGCATCGGCAAGCCCGATGGCTCGACCTTCCTGCCGCTCCGGTTTGTAATGATATTTAGTGCGTTTATATTGTTTTTCTTTTCAATATCCAGCTCAAAGCTACCCGGTTACATCCTGCCGATTTTCCCGGTATTTGCCCTCGTCATCGGCGCTTATCTCAAAGACGCCAACACCAAATTATTGGGCTGGCTATCGATACCCACATTGGCGTTGGCGCTTGGCGGCGCGTTTGCCACATGGAAAACGTACACCGCGATGGGTAGCGTGATTATCGCTGGACTACTAGTTTGGGGACTAGCCGTATTGATTGCGTTCTGGATGTTTCGCCAGCACAAGAAATGGCCGGGTGTACTCACGATGTCGATTGCGACTTGTCTATTGGCAGGATTTGCCGCACGCGGATTCGACGATGTTGCGCCGAAAAAAATAACTTTCGCGGTGGCCGAAGCGATCAAACAACATCTCACGTCGGAAACGCGTCTTTATGCGATCAAAATTTACGACCAATCGCTGCCTTTTTATTTAAAACATACATTGACGTTAGTCGACTATGTTGACGAATTCGAGATGGGTCAAAAAGCGGAACCAGCGAAACATATTGCGGCCCTTAAGGATTTGCCTGCGGCGTGGAGCATGCCAGGCCCGGCAATCGCTATAATCCAGCCTGGCGCCAGCAACGCGCTGACTGCGATGGGAATCAATTTTGAAATCATTTACCAAGACGCACGCCGTATTGCGATTAGAAAAACCGAGCCGAAATAAATCACCTTGAACCTGACCAGTTTTGCACTCATCCTGACCGGCGTGCTGCTAAATGCGGCCGCACAGCTCCTCCTGAAAGCGGGCGTCACGCGCGTCGGCGAGTTTCAATTCTCGATCGATAACGCCGTGCCGATTGGCATAAAGCTGGCCACACAAGCGCCGATTATCGGCGGCCTTGCGTGCTATGGCATCAGCGTAGTGGTGTGGATCATGGCGCTGTCGCGCGTGCCGGTGAGCGTGGCCTATCCGATGTTGTCGATTGGCTATATCGTCAACGCGTTCGCCGCCTATTGGCTATTTGGCGAATCACTGAATGCACAAAAACTGATCGGCATTGGGGTGATTGTTATTGGCGTTTACTTGGTCGCCCGTTCGGCAGCTTGATATAAACCACGAAAATGAATTACATAAAATTTGCAGGGCCGATTATAGATGACGCGATGGCCGAGGCCGTCAAACAAACCTTGTTATCCGGCTGGCTCACCAGCGGGCCGCGTGTGGCGGAATTTGAAGCCGCGTTGTCGAAATACCACGGTGGTCGCCCTACCCGGGTTTTCACTTCTGCCACGGCTGCAATGGAAGTGGCGTTCGAAGTGTGCGGAATTGGCGCAGGCGACGAGGTTATCACTTCGGCGATGACGTTTTTTTCGGTCGGCAATATGATTGAAAAAGTTGGCGCTAAGACAGTGTTTGTCGATTGTGATTTGAAAACGCGCAATCTCAATTTGGATCAAGTCGAAGCGGCCATCACGCCGAAAACCAAAGCAATTGTACCAACGCATTTCTCCGGCCTACCCTGCGATATGGATCGCTTGTTGGCAATCGCTAAGAAACACAAATTGCGGATCATTGAAGACGCCGCACTGGCGATAGGGTCTCGCTGGAAAGGCGCGTCAATAGGCGCTTTCGGCGATATTGCCACCTTTAGTTTTCACCCGAATAAAAACATGACCACCATCGAAGGTGGTGCCGCGATGTTTGCGGATGAGGCGGAAGCAAAGCGCGCTGAAGTGCATCGTTTTCACGGTATTTCGCGCCTACCGGACGGCACCCGCGACATTACGGTTGCGGGGGGAAAATTTAATATGAGTGATATCTCAGCTAGGCTGGGAATCGATCAACTCGTGCAGCTTGCTGCTTGGTGCGCGCATCGCCAAACACTGGCAGCACACTATTTCGCGCTACTAGAGCCTGTTGCAGAATCGCTCGGGCTAGACCTGCCAGCGAAGGCGGATGCGGGTGAGGAGAGCGGTCATAGCTGGAATATGTTTTGCGTGCTGCTGCCGCTCGCTAAAATGAGCATCACCCGCAAACAATTTATCGACGCCATGCATAAAGAAAATATTGGCATTGGCGTATCGTATGAAGCGATGCATTTGACAACCCTGTTCCGCAACAAAGGCCATCACGAAGGCGAATTTCCGAACGCGGAGCGTATTTCGCGTGAGACCGCGACATTGCCACTGCACGCAGGTGTGACGCTCGCCGACGTTGAGCGTGTGTGCGAGGTATTGATTCGAATCGTGCGACAGTCAATCGAAAGTGTTAAATGAACGCGGTCGCTTCGTCACTCAACTTGTCCGTTGTCATTCCCGTATACAACGAGGAACTTGGCTTGGCGCAGTTGTTTTCGCGTCTTTATCCGGCACTCGATAAATTAAATATTTCCTACGAAATTATTTTCATCAATGATGGCTCAGCTGATCGGTCCGCGGCCTTGTTGCGTGAACAATTTCAGGCGCGGCCTGATGTGACCCGCGTCGTGTTATTTAAAGGTAATTACGGCCAGCATATGGCGATCATGGCAGGCTTTGAGCATTGCCGTGGCGAGCGGATTGTTACGCTGGACGCGGATTTACAGAACCCGCCGGAAGAAATCGGCAACTTGCTGATCGCAATGGACCAAGGCCATGATTACGTCGGCACGATTCGTAAACTGCGCCAGGATTCTCTATGGCGGCGCGTCGCATCGCGGGCAATGAACAAAACGCGGGAACGCATTACCCATATAAAAATGACCGACCAAGGCTGCATGCTGCGCGCATATAGCCGTGCGATTGTGCAGGCG
Source organism: Burkholderiales bacterium (assembly GCA_038224475.1). Taxonomy (GTDB): domain Bacteria; phylum Pseudomonadota; class Gammaproteobacteria; order Burkholderiales; family Usitatibacteraceae; genus UKL13-2. The sequence continues at coordinate 2,637 of JBBRFJ010000110.1, read as the reverse complement.
ATCAATCAAACCCGCGATATCAGCACCTATATTCCAGCGCTCGCGTATTCATTCGCGCATCGCCCGGTCGAAATCGAAGTTGCTCACGAAGAACGATTCGCGGGCGAGTCGAAGTATTCACTTTATGCGTTGATCCAGCTTAATTTCGATTTGATGACGGGTTTTTCCACCAAACCGCTCCAGATTTTTTCCTTTATCGGTATTGCCATTTCATTCCTGTCAATTGGTTTTGTCGTGATTCTGGCTATTCGGCGTTTGATCGTGGGGCCTGAGGCGGAAGGACTATTCACGCTTTTCGGTATTGCGTTTTTCCTGATTGGCATTACGTTGTTTGGCATTGGTTTACTTGGCGAATACGTCGGTCGGATCTATGAGCAAGTGCGGTTGCGACCACGCTACATGATTGATGCTGTGCTGGAAAAGCAGGATGAAAGCCAGTGAACGATGCCGATGCGAGCTCGAGCGTAAGCGCGCGCGCCGTCGTTTTCGCCTACCACAATGTCGGTGTTCGCTGCTTGCAAGTGCTGCTCGCGCATGGTGTCGACGTTGCGATGGTCGTCACGCACAACGATAGTCCGACTGAAAATATCTGGTTCGACAGCGTCGAGAAATTAGCAGAGCTCCATAGAATTCCCGTGGTGAAACCCGATGACCCCAATACGGCTGAATTCATCTCTAAAATCGGCGCGCTCAAAGTTGATTTCCTGTTTTCGTTTTACTACCGCATGATGATGAGGCCTACGTTGCTGGCCACGGCCGCACGCGGCGCTTTTAATATGCACGGTTCACTGTTGCCGCAATATCGTGGCCGCGTACCGGTGAATTGGGCGATCATCAAAGGCGAAACGAAAACCGGTGCGACGCTGCATGAAATGGTCGAAAAACCCGACGCGGGGCGTATTGTTGATCAGACTGCCGTGCCGATTCTGCCGAACGACAACGCGCTTGAAGTCTTCCAGAAAGTAACGATGGCAGCAGAAATTACGCTGGATCGCGCACTTCCGGAATTAATCAAAGGCTCAGCAAAACTGCTTGAGCAGGATTTGTCGGCTGGCAGCTATTTTGGCGGACGCAAAGCTGCCGACGGTGTAATTGACTGGCACGACAGCGCACAAAACATTCATAATCTAATCCGAGCCGTCGCCCCACCCTACCCTGGCGCTAATGCAAGCATCGCCGGTAAGGTGGTTATCATCACCAAAAGTTTATTGGCTCCGGCACGTTTTACCCACAGCAATCCCGGCTTTATGAACGTCAGCAGCGAACGGTGTATTGCGCTCTGCGGCGACGGTCGAATGCTCAGAATTTTAGAAGCGATCATTGATGGAAAAGTATTGAACGAAGCAAGCCTTCCCGGTTTTATCGGCATCGGTGTCCATGCACTTTCCGCCTAAATTGGCTACGCAGACTATGAATCACTTACCACCATCCCATCAGTTCGCATTCAGCAAACATCGTCTCGAAGGATTGACCGATGCGATTTTTGCTGTCGCCATGACTTTATTGGTTATTGAGTTAAAGATTCCCGAAACAGCACACATCAACTCCCAGGCCGGGCTTATTGACGCTATCGCTCATCTGACGCCCAAAATTGTTGCTTGGATTATTAGTTTTTTCGTGCTTGCACAGTTTTGGTACGGCAATCACCGGCTGTTTTATTTCGTAAAGCATGTTGACGGAAAGTTTTCGTTTTATTCACTGGCTTATTTGGGGCTGGTGAGCTTGATGCCATTTTCCTCAGCACTGGTGGGCGAATATCAGAGTATATTTTTCTCGCAAATTTTCTACGCGATCAACCTCGCGGCCATTGCCTTACTGGCCATTTCGCAAAGCCGCTATGTGTACAAACATGCGGCTGTTGGCGGCACTCCCGGAATGCCCGCAGCCGTTTATCACGGCGCACGCTTCCGCAATTTTGGGCTCGTATGTTTAGCCCTACTGTCTATTGTGCTCGGCTACTTTGTGCCCGCCACCGGTAATATCATATTTGCGTTAATGGCGATACTTTCTCCCATCAGCCGACGCAGAGAAGCACGCGAACTTGCAAAATTATCAGTGCCATCTGCGCCAGCAGTGTCTATTTAGTAACAACTCAGGAAGATTTAATCGCATGAAAAAAATACTCATCCTCGGTGTTAACGGCTTCATCGGCCATCACCTTTCCAAACGCATACTGGAGAGCACGGACTGGGAAGTCTATGGCATGGACATGCAGAATGAGCGCATCACTGACTTGTTGTCGCATCCGCGCATGCACTTCTTTGAGGGTGACATCACGATCAACAGGGAGTGGGTCGAGTATCACGTGCGCAAGTGCGACGTCATCCTGCCGCTGGTGGCGATCGCAACGCCCTCCACCTATGTCAAGGAGCCGCTGCGCGTGTTCGAACTGGACTTCGAAGCCAACCTGCCCATCGTCCGCGCCGCCGTCAAGTACGGCAAGCACCTGGTCTTCCCGTCGACCTCGGAAGTCTACGGCATGTGCGCCGACGCCGAGTTCGATCCGGCGTCGTCCAATATGGTCTACGGCCCGATCGAAAAGCAGCGCTGGATCTATGCGTGCTCCAAGCAGCTGATGGACAGGGTGATCTGGGCTTACGGCATGGAAGGGCTGAACTTCACGCTGTTCCGCCCGTT
>JBBRFJ010000109.1:0-9468 GCA_038224475.1 Burkholderiales bacterium | reverse complement strand
CTTTATGAAAAAAATGGAAATGGCTTTCGCAAAGTACGACGCCAGCAAAGCGGGCATGCTTAATAAAAAGCAGTTCGAGGCATTTTTGGCTGAACTGTCGAAACCCGCCGGTTAGTAACCTGCAAATTATTTGACGTAACCAAAACCCTAGCAAGGGCGACGTTTTACGAGCATTTGTGCTCCAAACGATTCGCCTTTGCTGGGGTTTTCGGTTTTATCTGCTACGCAGGCTAATCAGCAAATAGATCGGCAGGCAGATCTCGCGTCGAAACTCGCCTCTTGCAGGTGGCTAACAGCCGCGCCGATAGTAGACTAGCGATCCCAACACCGCGGATCGCGAGATGCTTGAACTTTCCTCCAAACACGAAGCAGTGCCCGCAAAGCCCGTCGCTGATGCTGCCGACGCGAATCTGCTGGTACTCAACGGCTCGCCGTCGAAGCGCAACGCCATCTACGTTTTTTTCTGGCTCGGCGTCGGGCTGCTACTTTCGCTGGCCGCGCTACAAACTTATGTGCAACACGGCGGCAAGCATTTATGGGAACCGTTTCTGTGGGAAATGAGCAGTGTATTCGCCATCGCATTGCTGATGCCGCTGATTTATCGCTGGATCAATTTTGCCGATACCGCTGACTGGAGCAGGCTAAAAATTAGCGCGGGCCATGTCGCCATCGCCTGCGGATTTTCAATCGCGCACGTCGTCTTGATGTTCGCGATACGATTTTTTGTTTACTTTTTGATGGACGCAACTTATCAGCCCGGACGCTGGTGGTCGGTGCTGAGTTACGAAGCGCCAAAAGATTTTGTGACCTATGCCCTGCTCGCGGGCATCTGCTATGGCATGGTGCTGATGCAACGCGAGCAGCGCCGCAAGCTTGATGTGTCGCGAATCGAAGCCGAGCTTTCGCAGGCGCGATTAGCGCGACTCCAAGATCAATTGCAGCCACATTTCCTATTCAATACGCTGAATCTGGTGTCGTCGCTGATGGGCGAAGATGTCCAGCGAGCCGACCGGGTGCTGGAACGACTCGGTGACTTGCTGCGCAGCACACTGGCGCTATCAAACCAGACCCAGCACACGCTGCGCGAAGAACTGCGTATTCTGGAACCCTATCTCGATATCATGACCGCCCGATTTGGTGAGCGCGTGCAGGTGAAAATTGATTGTGATGAAGCGGCGCGCGAGTGCATGATTCCTTGTTTATTGCTGTTACCGCTGATTGAAAATGCGGTTCATCACGGCGTTGAAAAAACCAGTTTGCCCGCGAACATAAACGTCTCAGGCAACATCGCTCACGGTGAGCTGCGGCTTGGCATCAGTGCGAACGTCGGCGAGCTTGAGCGTGATGCTCGCGAGGGCGGCATCGGCCTCGCCAACACCCGCGCGCGGCTCAATCAACTGTACGAAAATCGCGCCAGCATCACCCTCAACCGGCTCAACCCGCGGGGTGTTGAAGTGCACATTAAATTGCCCGCGATTAGGCACACGTGATGCGAGTCATGATTGCTGAGGACGAGCCCGCGGCGCGGCGCAAACTCGCCCGCCTGCTCACCGCCGAGCCTGATATCGCGGTGGTCGCCGCAGCGGAAAACGGCACCCAGGCAGCGGCGCTCGCGGAGTCGCTGCGGCCAGAGGTCAGCTTCCTAGACATTCAAATGCCGGGCATCACCGGGCTTGATGTGGCAGCACAGATTTCATCATATTCGCTGGTCGTTTTCATTACCGCATTTAGCGAACACGCCACCCGCGCGTTTGAAATAAATGCCGTCGATTATTTATTAAAGCCCTACACCCGCGAGCGCCTTCAGGCGACACTGGACCGCGTCCGGAAACGCCTGCGTGCAGAATTAAGCACTGAGCCTCACATCGACAGTCACAGCGAGCGCCGGCAGCGTATTTTGTCAGCGCTTGCGATCATCAAACGCGCGGATATAGCGCCATCGCCGCTAGCATTTTTATCCACGCGTGATCATGGCAACGCCAAGCCAATTGCACTGGATTCGATCTCTTGGGTCGAAGCGGAAGACAACTATTGCCGGCTTCATTTTGGAAACGAAAACTCGTTGCAACGTATTACGCTGACATCATTTTTGGAGCGCGTGGCTGAGGTCGCGGCAGGTGCGGCGTTGGATGCGGCCGCAGGCGCAAATGCCGCAAAATTCGTCCGTATTCACCGATCAAGTGCCGTCAACATCCAGCATCTTGCAGAGATCACACCGTTGATGAGTGGCGACGCGCTGTTGCTGCTGAAAAGTGGCGAGAAAATACGTCTTAGCCGCCGCTATCGGCAAGAATTTTTCAACCAGCTGGACGGAAAATTCCGCTCGCCACAAAGTTAGAACCACTCGCCACAAATCGGCTGCAAGTTTGCCGACATCGCCCTAGCCTGATGTTTTCATCCGGATCGCTCCCATGAACACATTCCCGCCGCTTGTTTCGTCCCGCCGATTCGATCTTGATTGGATTCGCATCATCGCGTTCGGGCTGCTGATTTTTTATCACATCGGTATGTTTTATGTGAGCTGGGACTGGCATGTCAAAAGTCCTCACGCGTCTGAGCTGATCGAGCCGCTAATGGACATCACCTCTCCGTGGCGCTTGGCGCTGCTGTTCCTGGTATCCGGTGCAGCAACCAGTTTTATGATGGACAAAATCACCGCGGGTAAGCTTGCAAAATCACGCTCTTGGCGGCTATTGATTCCGTTGATATTCGGCATGATGGTGGTGGTGCCGCCACAACCGTATTACGAAGTCGTTGAAAAATTACAATATGGCGACGGCTATTTCGCATTTTTGGCGCGCTATTTCGCCGCCGACCATAGCTTTTGTCGCGGCAAGGATTGTCTGGACTTACCGACGTGGAACCATCTGTGGTTCGTCGCATATTTGTGGGTATACACGATGCTGCTGGCCGCGGCACTCGCGTTCGCGCCGCAACGCATGAAAAATTTGACCGTCTATCTGGAGCGATTTCTGCTGGCGCGCGGCGGCTGGGGCGTGATTATCTGGCCTCTCGCAATACTCGCGATCTGCCGCTTATTCCTGGTCAGCCTATTCCCGTCCACCCACAACCTCACCTACGATTGGTACAACCATTCGAACTACTTGTTTGTGTTTTTGTTCGGCTTTATGTTTATACGATCTGAAGCGGTGATGTCGGTGATAGTCCAGCGACGCTGGCTCTGCTTATGGATAGCCGTCGCGTCGTACGCCTTTATTGTGATTTATGGGTCGTATTACAGCGATGCCACGCCGCCGCCGGATGCCGTACGATATTTTCAACGCATCGTGCGGGCAGCGGATCAATGGTGCGTCATCCTCGCCATCTTGGGCTTTGGCCGTCTATGGCTGAATCGAGATGGCGCGGCGCGACGTTATTTGACCGAGGCAATTTTTCCGTTTTACATCATTCATCAAACCGCGATTGTCGTCTACGCACACAATCTACAGCCGTTAAAGTTGCCGCTAGCGGTTGAAGTGGTGGTGCTCATTCTTGGGACGGCGCTGACTTGTTTCGCGACCTATGAAATCGTGAAACGGATAAGTTGGTTGCGTCCGCTATTCGGGCTGCGGCTACAAAAATATGAACATCAAACACTAGCACCCATGCGGCTTCGCGAATGACAATGTCTGAAAGTGCCCGCCGATGGTTGCCTTCGGCTTGTGCGTCAAAAAAATCGGGCAATGTTCCGGGTGCAAGATTGGACGTAAATTACGCGCCATTCACAGTAAGCGACGGACGACGCTTTAAGACCGCCCCTTTCGTCCGTCTCGACTACAACGGCCTCTGGTGGGATCCGAGCGATCTAGGCTAGGGGTTGTTTATTTGGCAGGACAATGAAGACAATTTGTTGGCCGCGTGGTTTGCGCGTGTTTTACTTTCGCCGCCGATGGCAAACCGATGTGGAACGTATGCCAACCCACATTCAAAACAGCCTATGCGACCTTCGATGCTGATCAGCGCTTTAAGCCGTAGTCCGTGTCGTATAAATGATCGTCTGTATAGCCTGAATAAACTTTTTGTGGATTTGGCCGCGCGCCGTGGCCTCATTTCTAAAACTAATTTAATTCGCCGCTGTCTGTGTACTGGATTCAACTTAAACCCGATGCGCAAAAAATAACCAGCGCGCATACTATATTGACGTTGTTCCTAGATCACCGCGTTGATTGTTTCGCCTGCAACCTGACAAAAACCTCATGCCACGCGTAATTCAAAAACTCATTAGCGCTTTCGCCATCACCGCTGTGCTGTTCACGCAGCTCGCGGTATCGGCCTATGCCTGCCCGATGCAGTTTGCGGCAATAGAGAGTGACGCAATAGCGGAAAAGATCCAGCCCAGCACAGAGCCAGCGCCCGCAACCGCAATGGATTGCGACGACATGGATATGGGAATGGACATGTCTCAGCCGGGCCTGTGCCAGCACCATTGCAAAAACGAACAGCAAAACGTATCCGATACGCCGCTCGATTTGGCACCACTTACGGTTGCCTCGTCGCGCATGGTGGCGTTGTTTGAACCACCAACATCAACGTTACTCGCGCTCGCGACCCACGTTTCAACACCCTCGTTACACCACGCCACGTCGCCGCCCTCCTCGATCCAACACTGCTGCTTCCGCATTTAAGTTCCCGCCTTCGTTAATCGCCTGACTCTTTTGAGTCCGGCTTTTTGTGTTGAGTCATTTTTGTATCGGGTAATTTTGTTTGGAGGCGCTATGCGTTTTACTTTTCTTGTTTTATTAGCGGGCGCAATTTCGGTTGTGCATTTATTGCCAGCGCAGGCGGCAGCGCTCTCGCTAACCGAGGCGCAACGACTTGCCGCCAGCGATGCGCCGCAGCTCAATGCGCAATCCGCGGCACTGCGCGCGATGCAGCAATCGGCGATCAGCGCCGAGGAGCAGGCCGATCCAAAACTTATCATCGGCGTGGATAACCTGCCGGCGGATGGATCAGATCGGTTTAGCTTTACGCGCGACTTTATGACCATGCGCAAGATCGGCTTTATGCAGGAATTCACGCGCAGCAAAAAACTAAAACTGCGCGGCGAACGCGCTGAGTCTGAGGTGCGCAAAGAGGCGGCGGTGTTATCGTTGGCTGAGGTCAATCTCAATCGCGATGTGGCGCTCGCCTGGATTGATCGCTATTTCGTGGAGCGCCAGCTTGCTCTACTCAAGGAATTGGCGCGAGAAAGTGAATTGCAAGTCACGGCCGCCACGGCCACACTCGCGGGCGGGCGCGGCCAAGCCAGCGACCCGCTTGCGGCGCAAATGGCGATGGCGCTGGTGACAGATCGGACTATTGACAGCGAACGCGCCATCGCCCGTGCCGTGGCCAATCTCGGGCGCTGGATCGGTGCGGCGGCCAAGCAGCCGCTTGATTCACCGCCGGCGTTTGACCAGCTATCAAAACACCATGCGGATTTTATCGGGAATATAGATTCGCACCCGCATCTGGCTATGTATGCGCCGATGATGGCGATGGCCGATAGCGAAATTCGGCTGGCGAATGAGGCCAAGCATCCCGACTGGAGTTTGGAAGTGGCCTATGCGCAACGTGGTCCGGCTTTTTCAAATATGTTGTCGGTCGGGGTGCGAATAGACTTGCCGATTTTCCAAAGCAAGCGACAGGACCCGGCGATCGCGGCGAAAGTCGCATTGGGCGAGCAAATTCGCGCTCAAGCAGAAGACGCCAGACGCGCCCACATCGCCGAAATCGAAGCGATGCTCGCTGACTGGGAGGCGGCCACTGCGCGGCTCGCCCGCTATCGCGCGGACTTATTACCGCTCGCCAAATCGCGCACCGACGTTACCCTCGCGGCCTATCGCGGCGGCAAAAGTGAATTAGCGAGTGTGCTGGAAGCGCGGCGTGGCGAGATCGATACCCGTATGAATTACCTTGCCGCGCAGATCGAGCAGGCGCGCGCTTGGGCCAATCTTAACTTTTTGGAATCCGCAAAAAAGGACGCACCATGAAATCGAAAATCGCATTGAAGTCAATTCTGCTCATTGGCGGCGCAATCGTGTTTCTCGCCGCCGGAATCGGTGGCGGCTATTGGTTTGCAATGCATCGGATGATGGCCGAAATGAGCACTGGTGCTGCCACTGCCGATGCCACGGCAACGGCATCAGCGGATAAAAAGCCGCTCTACTACTACGACCCGATGTACCCGCAGCAAAAATTCGACAAGCCGGGTAAATCGCCGTTCATGGACATGATGCTGGTGCCGGTCTACGGCGACGATGGGGCGGATTCAGGCTCAGTCAAAATCAGTTCGCGAATCGTGCAGAATTTAGGCATTCGCACCGCGAGTGTTACGCGCGGAACACTGGATAAAAAAATCGAGGTCACCGGCTCCATCGCTTTTGATGAGCGCGCGGTAGCAGTGGTGCAGGCGCGCGTGACCGGCTACATTGAAAAGCTGTTTGTACGCGCCCCGCTTGATCCGGTGGTGAAGGGCCAGCCGCTCGCAGAAATGCTAGCGCCTGATTGGGTGGCTGCGCAGGAAGAATATTTAGCGCTGCGCAAAAACACGCTTGCAAACGATGATCTGCGCCAAGCCGCGCGCCAGCGCTTGATCTTGCTCGGCATGGCAGAGTCCACCGTTGCCGCAATTGAAGCGGACGGCCGGGTGCGCCCACGTATCACCTTGCTGGCGCCTGTGTCAGGCGTGGTGAGCGAGCTTGGCGCACGCGAGGGCATGGCGGTCGCACCCGGTGCGATGCTGTTTCGTATCAACGGGCTTGCCACCGTGTGGATCAATGCGGATGTGCCGGAATCGCAAGCCGCCGGGCTTAGAACAGGCACTCCGATAGAAGCAACCGTACCGGCATATCCCGGCGAAATATTCAAGGGACGCGTGCAGGCGGTGCTGCCGGACGTGAACGCGGTCACGCGAACCCTTAAAGCCCGAATTGAGGTCGCCAATCCGCAACAGCGATTGACCCCGGGAATGTTTGCCGCGATCAATGTCAGCCCAACGCTTGCGGCCGCGCAAAAAGTGCTGCTGGTGCCGACCGAGGCGGTCATCCAAACCGGCAAGCGTAGCGTCATCATTCTGGCCGACCAAGGCACAGATGGTAAGCAACAATTTATGCCCACCGATGTAGAGATCGGTGTCGAAACCAATGGCATGACCGAGATAAAGCGTGGACTGGTCACTGAGATTAGCGAAGGCATGAAAGTGGTGCTGTCAGGCCAATTCTTGATTGACTCCGAAGCAAGCCTAAAGAGCACCATCACACGAATGAGCGATGCTCCCGAGATGGCTGCGGCGGCTATGGCAGCCGATTCACCGAACGCTGCAAAAGAAATGCAAAAAACTGAAACACATCCCGGCGAAGGCAAGGTTGAAAAAATCGATAAGGACGGCGTCACGATCTCGCACGGCCCAATCCCGACCATGCAAATGGGCGCCATGACGATGACCTTTAAAGCGCCAAAAACCGGCGTGCCCTTAGGCGTTAAGGAAGGCGGGATGGTGAAATTCAAATTGATGATGACGCCAAAGGGCGAAATGATGCTCGACAGTATTGAGCCCAAAGGCATGGCGAACGTCGAGCCGAAAATGGACCCCAAAAGCGAGATGAAAAAATGATTGCGGCGCTGATTCGCTGGTCAATCTTCAACCGCTTTCTGGTGCTGTTAGCGACGGCAGGTATTGCCGCGTGGGGCGTGTGGTCCGTGAGCAAAACACCGCTGGATGCGCTGCCTGATTTATCGGATGTGCAGGTAATTATCCGCACCACCTTTCCCGGGCAGGCCCCGCAGATTGTGGAAAATCAAATCACTTACCCCCTCACCACCACCATGCTTTCGGTGCCGGGGGTTAAAGCGGTGCGCGGGTTTTCGTTCTTCGGCGATTCGTTTGTTTATGTGTTGTTCGAGGACGGTACCGATCTGTATTGGGCGCGCTCGCGGGTTCTCGAATATTTGAATCAGGTGCAATCACGTCTGCCTCAAAACGCGAAACCTTCGCTTGGCCCGGATGCCACCGGTGTGGGCTGGATTTATGAATATGCGCTGGTGGACCGCAGTGGCAAACATGATCTGGCCGAGCTGCGCGCGTTGCAGGACTGGTTTCTAAAATACGAATTAAAAACCCTTCCCAACGTGGCCGAGGTCGCCTCCATCGGCGGCATGGTGAAGCAGTATCAAATCGTGCTCGACCCTGACCGGCTGCGCGCGTACAACATCCCGCACTCCAAAATTATTGCCGCGATCAAAAACGCCAATCAGGAAACGGGAGGCTCGGTATTGGAGCTGGGTGAAGCAGAATACATGGTTCGCGCGGGCGGCTATTTAAAAACGCTCGATGATTTTCGCACCATCCCGATCATCACCTCGGATGCGGGCGTGCCGGTGTTGTTGCGGGATGTGGCGCGCATTCAAACCGGTCCGGAGATGAGGCGCGGCATTGCTGAACTCAACGGCGAAGGCGAAGTAGCGGGCGGCTTGATCATCATGCGCTCTGGCAAAAATGCGCTGGAAACCATCGATGCCGTCAAAGCAAAATTAGCCGCACTTAAAGCGGGATTACCGGCCGGTGTGGAAATCATTCCGACCTATGATCGCGCTGATTTAATCACGCGTGCGGTGGACAATCTGCGCGGCAAATTGATTGAAGAATTCATCGTGGTTGCCCTGGTGTGCTTCATATTTTTATTTCATCTGCGGTCCGCGTTGGTCGCGATCATCTCGCTGCCGCTGGGCATTTTGATGGCATTTATTGTCATGCGCTATCAGGGTGTCAACGCCAACATCATGTCGCTGGGTGGCATTGCGATTGCCATTGGCGCAATGGTCGACGCGGCGGTGGTGATGATTGAAAACGCGCATAAACATATTGAGTCGTGGCATCACCAGAATCCGAAACAAAAGCTCCACGGCGACGATCAATGGCGGGTGATCGCAGAAGCCGCCGCCGAAGTAGGGCCAGCGCTGTTCTTTAGCTTGCTGATTATCACGCTCTCGTTCATTCCGGTGTTCACGCTGGAAGCGCAAGAGGGAAGACTGTTTGCGCCCTTGGCGTTCACAAAGAGTTATGCGATGGCCGCCGCGGCGGGATTGTCGGTCACGCTGATTCCGGTGCTGATGGGTTATCTGATTCGCGGCAAGATCCCGGACGAAAACAAAAATCCGCTTAATCGGCTCCTGATCAAAATTTACCGACCGATGCTCGATTTCGTCTTGCGCTGGCCGAAAGCAACACTGGCGGGTGCGGTGATCATTCTTGCCACTGCGATTTTTCCATTTATGCAAATTGGCGGTGAATTTATGCCGCCATTGGACGAAGGTGATCTGCTGTATATGCCGTCCGCCTTGCCGGGGTTGTCGAGCGGAAAAGCCGCCGAAATTCTTCAGCAAACCAATAAGTTAATCATGCAGGTGCCCGAAGTGGCGCGGGTGTTTGGCAAGATCGGACGCGCTGAAACCGCGACCGATCCCGCGCCGCTGGAAATGGTCGAAACC
>JBBRFJ010000108.1:0-9472 GCA_038224475.1 Burkholderiales bacterium | reverse complement strand
TACGCGTTTGAGGTGGCCGAGACCAGCTTTGACCCGCCTCGCATCAGTGACTTGTATTCCAATATCGTCAATACAGCCATGTTTGATGCGCCGCTGACTTATGACTATTTGGCGCGTCCGGTTAAATTAAAGCCGAACACGCTGGTCGCTATGCCGGAGGTTTCGGCAGATCAAAAAACCATTACGCTGCGCGTCAAGCCGGGTATTTACTTCGCAGATGATCCTGCGTTTGGTGGTAAGAAACGCGAGCTGGTCGCCGAAGATTATGTCTACAGCATGAAGCGGCTGATGGACCCCGCGCTGACCGCCACCCAGTTGGGCGAGGTTGAGGACACGATTTTGGGCGCGGATGCATACATCGCCAAAGCGCGTAAAACCGGGCGGCTGGACTACGATGCACCGCTTGAAGGCTTAAAAACGCTTGATCGCTATACGTGGCAGATCAAACTTACAAAATCAAAGTACATTTTTATTTTTCTGCTCACCGATTGCCGGATTTCTTGCGCGGTCGCGCGAGAAGTGGTTGAGAAGTACAAGGGCGATGTCGGTGCGCATCCGGTGGGCACCGGGGCATTCAAGCTCGACACGTGGAAGCGCTCCGCCAAAATCACGTTGGTGGCGAATCCCAACTATCGCGAAGAATATTTCAACGCTGAACCAAACGCGGATGACAAGCCGGGCCAAGCGATTCTGGCCGCGCTTAAGGGTCGGCGCTTGCCGATGGTAGGGCGAATTGAAATATCCATCATCGAACAGCAACAGCCACGCTGGCTGGCGTTTTTGAACCGTGAACATGACCTGCTGTGGCGTATGGGCCCGGAATTCGCCAATGTAGCCGTGCCGAATAATGTGCTCGCGCCAAACCTTAAAAAGGAGGGCATTGAGATGGCGCAAATCCCCGGCATGGAGGTGACGTTCAGCTATTTCAATATGGAAGATCCGATTGTCGGCGGCTATACGCCTGACAAGATTGCGCTGCGTCGCGCCATCTCGCTCGCCTATATGACGCCGGATGAAATTGCGATTATCTGGAAAGGTCAGGCAATACTGGCAAACGCACCCTACAGTCCCGGGGTGGCGGGCTACGATCCTAATTTTCGTACCAGCGCCAACGAACACAATCCGGCCAAAGCGAAAGCCCTACTCGACTTATATGGCTATAAGGACATCGACGGCGACGGCTATCGCGAAACGCCGGACGGTAAGCCGCTGGTGCTGCGCTTGAATTCCACACCGACCACGCGCGATCAGTTATTTGATGAACTTTGGACGCGCAGCATGGATGCGATTGGCATCAAGGTCGACATTCGTAAAGCGAATTGGCCTGACCTGCTGAAAGAATCCAATGCCGGCAAACTGATGAGCTGGTTTCTCGGCGGCAGCGCCAGTATTCCTGACGCCGACACGTGGCTGCAGACGTATTACGGGCCGAATGCGGGCTTTAAGGGCAACCGCTCACGATTTAAGTTGAAGGCTTTTGACGATATTTATGAAAAAGCCGAAACCCTGCCAGACGGCCCGGAGCGAACCAAACTTTACCAAGAAATGGCGCGGATCGTGGTTGCCTATGCGCCTGCAAAATTAAATACGCATAGAGTGATTACCGACATGTGGTACCCGTATCTCATCGGCTTCGTGCGCCCGCCGATTGCGTCGAGCACCTGGTGGAAATATGTCGATATTGACCTCACGAAACAGAAAGAATTTGAGGCTGCCAAGTAATGTGGTTGCGGCGTTTTTCCCGGATTTTAGTCATTGCCGCATTCGCGGCCCTTAATGGCCTGGGTCTGACTTCGTTCTCGGAAGCGAATGCTGCGCCGGTAAAAACCATTCGTTTTTCGTTTTTGATTGCAGAGACGGAATTCGATCCGGCGCGGGTTTCCGACCTTTATTCCAACACCATAAACGATGCGATTTTTGAATCGCTTTTAACCTACGATTACTTGGCCCGCCCGGCCAAGCTCAAGCCAAGCATCGCAACAGCGATGCCCGACATCACCGAAGACGGCAAGCTTTATACCTTTAAGATTCGTCCCGGCGTGTTTTTCACAAATGATGCCGTCTTTGTCGGCAAAAAGCGCGAAGTAACATCTGGCGATTTTGCGTATGCGCTGAAACGATTGTTTGATCCTGCCAATCGCTCGCCGTGGCTTTGGTATGTCGAAGGCAAAATCGTGGGCGGCGACGAGGCCATGGCGCGCGCCAAGAAGACTGGCAAATTTGATTATGATGCGCCGATCGCCGGTCTGGAAACGCCGGATAAATACACGCTTCGGATTCGCATTAAAGAGACTGACTACAATTTTCTGTACATTTTTGCGACCAATCAAACGGCGGCAATCGCTCGAGAAGCCGTGGAAAAATATGGTGCTGATATTGGTGCGCATCCCATTGGCACTGGCGCCTTTAAGCTTGCGGAATGGAAGCGGTCACACAAGATCGTGCTGGAGGCGAACCCTGATTTTCGCGAGCTCTATTTTGATGCCGAGCCGGCGCTAGACGATTCGCGCGGCCAGGAAATTTTGAAGCTGATGAAAGGCCGCAAATTACCGCAAGTGCAGCGTGTGGAAGTGACGATTATTGAAGAATCACAACCCCGCTGGCTGGCCTTTTTGGGTGGTGAAACCGATTATGCAAACGTGCCCAGTGATTTTGTAGGATTTTCATTCCCGGGCGGCAAGTTGGCTCCGTTTTTAGCCAAGCAGGGCATCGCGGGTGAGCAGTTCGTTGAGACTGATCTGGTTTACAACTATTTCAATCTGGATGACCCGGTCGTCGGTGGCTATACGCCGGAAAAAATTGCGCTGCGCCGCGCAATGGCGATGGGCTACAACGTGAATGAAGACATTAATGTCATTCGCACCGGCGGCGCGATCCGAGCACAGTCGCCGGTGCCGCCCGGGGTGGCGGGCTACGAAGCGGATTTTAAACTGGCCGACGGCTATAACCCCGGCCGCGCCAAAGCGCTTCTGGACACATTTGGCTATGTTGACCGGGATGGCGATGGCTATCGCGAAATGCCAGACGGTAAGTCGCTAGTGGTAGAGATTGCGAATCAGCCAGATCAGCTCTCGTCTCAATTCGGCGAGCTGTGGAAAAAGAATATGGACGCCATCGGCATCAAACTTACTTTCCGGATCGCCAAGTGGCCCGATCTGAATAAGGCTGCCAAAGCAGGCAAGCTGGCCATGTGGCAACTCGCCTGGAGCGCTGACTACCCTGATGCAGAAAATTTTCTGCAAAGTCTTTACGGCAAAAACGAAGAGCTGAATTACGCCCATTTTAAGAATGCAAAATTTGATGCACTTTACGAGCAAGCGCGCAAGCTGCCGCCGAGTGCTGAGCGCAACAAGCTCTATGGCGAAATGAAACGCATCATCGCCGTCTATGTGCCGTGGATGCCGCAAACGCACCGGTTGCGCAATGAAGTCTGGCAGCCGTGGCTGATCGGCTACAAAAAACATCCGATCTACAACCAAGTGTGGATGTATTTAGACATCGATGATGCGCAGCGAAAGTAGATTTGTTGAAGCAGACGCTAGTATGGGCGGGCCTTGCGGAGAATTTATGGTTGAAACGGCACGCCAGTATTAGAGTTTAAAATATTTCTCCCGGTGGTTGGTGTGCAGGTTGCGGAATCGGTAAATGCTTGCAAGGTATACTTTTGTGACTGATTTAAGACGTAGTCTTGGCTAAAACCCTATGCAAAAAATAAGTGAAATGAAATTGAAAAACCCGCGCAAGCGCGCAGCCTTGCTAACACTTTTTTTATCTGCATCGATGCTGCTTTTCGCCCCGACCGTATTCGCGGCTGAAAAGAAAGTTATCAAAATCGCCTTTCGCGCGGCCGAGAATGGATTTGATCCACAGCAGATTGAGGATCGTTATTCGGTCGGTATTTGCGAGAATATTTTTGAATCATTTCTGACCTATGACTGGCTCGCGCGGCCGGTCAAATTAGCGCCGCAGACAGTGGAAAAGGTGCCTGAAGGCGAGGAAGGTGGCACCCTCTATACCTTCCATATCAAGCCGGGTATTTTGTTTGCGGATGACCCGGTCTTTAAGGGTAAGAAACGTGAAATGGTCGCCAAGGATATGGAATACGCAATCAAGCGTTTCCGAGACCCTGCCAATCGCAGCCCGTATTCATGGTTGTTTGAAGACAAAATCGTCGGCTTTGATGAGTTTGTCGACAAAATGAAAAAAGCCAACAAGTACGATTACGACACGCCGATTGAAGGCATAAAAGTTCTCGATAAATATACGATTTCATTCAAGCTGCGTGAGCCCGATTACAACTTTCTGTATTTTTTTGCGATGCCAATTGTGGTGCCCGTCGCGCGTGAAGTTATCGAAGGTTATTCAAACGATACGCGTGGCCATCCGGTGGGTACCGGGCCGTATGTGCTGAAAGAATGGGTGCGTCGATCAAAGATTGTTTTGGAGCGCAACCCCAACTATCGCGGGCACACGCTCTCCACCGAATTCGCCGATCCGAACGATCCCTGGGATCAGGCCGCGATCAAGGCGCTGGCCGGTAAGACCCTGCCTTTGATTGATCGGATCGAGGTTTATCCGATCGAAGAAGAGCAGCCGCGATTCCTGGCGTTCATGAATCTGCAGCACGACTACATTGAGGAGACCCCGCTCCAGTATGTGCAAGAGCTATACGCGAACGGCAAATTATCCTCCGCGATGCAAAAGAGAAATGTGGAACGGTTCCCGGAAATGCAGCCGGAGATTACGTTTGATACGTTCAACATGGACGACAAGTTCGTAGGGGGCTATAAACCCGAGAACATTGCGTTTCGCCGCGCGCTGGTACACGCGCATGATCGAGGGTCGGAAATTGCAATCATCCGCCGTGGCAACGCGGTCCGCGTAACCAGCCCGATTCCCAACGGCGTGGTGGGCTTTGATCCGACGTTTCGCACCATGGAACAAGAATACAACCCGGAAAAAGCGCGGGCGCTGCTGGACATGTTTGGGTACGTTGACAAGGATGGTGATGGCTGGCGGGATATGCCCGATGGTCGGCCCATCATTCTGGAATTCAAGTATCGATCCAGCGAGGAAGCCTCCCGCCAACAGGCCGAGTTGTGGACCAAAAATCTGAACGCAATCGGTATTCGCATGACTTCTGTGTCGCAGCAATTTGTCGATTTGCTCAAGGACCGAAAAGTCGGGAAGTATCAAATATCGAATGTCGCGTGGATTGCCGATTATCCTGATGCGCAAAATTTTCTGCAGCTTCTTTACGGCCCGAACATCAATATTTCGAATGATGCGCGGTTCAATCTGCCTGAATACAATAAGCTTTATTCGGCCGCGCTGAAACTGCCCGACGGGCCCGAGCGCAATAAAATTTATCGTGAAATGAATCGCGTGCTCACTGCTTATGCGCCGTGGGCCTATGGTGTACAGCGCCTGTTCAGCCACTTCATCAATCCATGGGTGCTTGGCTATAAAAAGCATCCTATTTTGTACACCAGCTTCAGATTTATGGATGTTGATGTCGCCATGCAGAAGGCAGCCATGCAATAGTGGTCATTGGTAGTCACCAGTTGACGCACTACGGGGCGCCGACGCACCAGTGGTTTTGAAACGGAAAAAAGTAACAGCTACAACAATGGATTGATCTAGGGGGTTTGATGGGTGCATACGTATTGAGACGACTATGGCAAATGATTCCGACCTTGGCCGGCGTCATGCTGCTGATATTTGTACTGTTCAATTGGGTTGGTGGTGACCCCGCGTTAGTGCTGGCGGGCAAGATTACCAATAAAGACCAGATTGAAAATATCCGCAAACAACTCGGCGTCGACCAGCCCTCGTATGTTCAGCTCGCCTATTTTGGGTTTGAAGTCGCGACCGGATTTACCTGTACCTGGCGCAGCTATACCGAAAAGCCGACAGCGCCAAAAGTAGACGCCAAGGTGGACACTAAGGCTGAAGCCAAAACCGACGCGAAAGATACCGCCAAAGCGGCGCCCGCCAGCGGCTGTCAGGCCGTGCGCTCTTGGGCCACCAATGAAGAGGTGCCCAAAATTCTTACCTCGCGCATCGGCCCCACGCTGACGATCATGATTCCGGTGCTGATATTGGAAACGGTGTTGGGTGTCATTCTGGCGATTGGTGTGGCCTACGTCCGCGGCTCGCTCACCGACCGTATGATCATGATGGTCTGCACGGTGGCGATGTCGATATCGTTTTTGGTTTATATCATCGTTGCCCAGTATTATTTCGGTTTCAAATGGGGCATGTTTCCGGTGCAAGGCTGGAGCGATTCATTCTGGAAAAATTTGACCACCTATGCGCCGCTGCCCATCATGCTGGCGGTGTTTGTGGGCCTCGCCCCGGCGCTGCGTCTATATCGCAGTTTTTTCCTGGATGAAATTAACAACGACTATGTGCGCACCGCGCGCGCCAAAGGTCTCGCTGAAAAAACCGTGATGCTGAAGCATGTGTTGCGCAACGCGATGATTCCGATCCTGACCAACATCGGCATCGCGCTTCCGGGCATCTTTGTCGGCTCATTTCTACTCGAATCTTTCTTTTCCATTCCAGGCCTGGGTCGTGAGATTTTAGTCGCGGTCAATCGCTCAGATTTTCCCGTGATCAAAGCGGCCACGGTCTATCTCGCGATGATTACCATGCTGATTAATTTGGCGGTCGATGTGCTTTATAAAGCGGTCGATCCGCGCGTGTCGTTTAAGTAAAAAAGTTTAAGTAAAAGTTTTAGTAAGCATTAACGTCAAACGCTGATCCTTATCCCAACCTTCTCCACGACGAGAGGGGCTCTTTAGAAGCTACTTCGGAACTAAAGGGCAGGGTGAGGAAAGATGTTGAAATGAAACCAGGAGTGAATCCATGAGCGCAGTTTTACCTAATACCGCCGTCATTGCACCCTTACATCAAGCCTCTCCGGGCCTCTGGACGCTCGCATGGCGGCGCTTGAAGCGCGACAAGATCGGGATGGTGTCGCTGGTCGTGGTGATATTTTTTCTGCTGCTGATGCTCGGCTCATACGCCGGAATTGTGGCCGGTAATTGGTCGAAAGAAGTGGGCGTGTCTTATGCCAATCCTTCATTCATGGCGGGGGCCGAAAATCTCGACGCGGTGAAAGCAAAAGTGGATACCAATGCGGACAAAATCCCCTATGTTGATTTGTCTGACATCGACCCGCTGGCGCCGCGTTACAAAGAGTGGGAAGAGCGCACCGCAAAAATAAAAATCACCGAGACGCCGCGTTCGGACACACTGATATTTGGTGGCGACAAATGGGGTCGCGACGTACTGCAAAAAGCGATCAAAGGCGCGCAAACGTCGATTCTGGTCGGATTGGTGGCAGCGCTGTTTGCAACTGTCATCGGCACCGCATTAGGCGCAGTTTCGGGTTATATGGGCGGAAAAATCGGTGATTTCTTGGAATGGTTTTACAACATCTTTACGTCCATTCCCTACATCCTGTTGATCCTTGCTTTCGCTGCCGTGTTTTCAAGCTCGCCCAGTCTGGCGGACTATCGCGGCGTGCCGATGGTGGTGGCAATTCTCGCGTTTACCGGCTGGACCGGTATCTATCGCCTGATCCGTTCGGAGTACATCAAACATGCCTCTCGCGAATACGTGAAGGCCGCGCAGGCGATCGGCGCCACTCATTCGCGCCGCATGTTTGTCCACATCCTGCCCAACGTCAGCCACGTCTGTTTGGTGCAGCTGTCACAGCATGTGGTGCAATTTATCAAGGCCGAAGTCATTTTGTCGTTCTTGGGGCTGGGCGTACCGGTCGATTCGGTTTCATGGGGCACGATGCTGGCTGAAGCGCAATCGGAGCTGGTGATTGGCAAATGGTGGCAGCTGGCGGCAGCGGGCATCTCGATGGCGATTTTGGTCACGGCATTTTCGATGCTGACGGACTCGCTGCGCGATGCGCTGGATCCGAAGATTAAATAAAACTGACGCCATTTTATTTTGCAGACTACTGAAAGCGTGCAATGAGCAATCTCCTCGAAGTCAAAAACCTCAACGTCAAATTTCGCATCGATGGCGGCAAAATTTTTGAAGCGGTGAAAGGCGTGTCGTTTGATGTGCCGACCAATTCCACTGTAGCGCTGGTGGGCGAATCCGGCAGCGGTAAGTCGGTGTCGGCGATGTCGATTGTGCGGCTGCTGCCGCGCGAAACCGCGATTGTCTCGCCTGACAGTGAAGTTAATTTCGGCGGGCTGAATCTATTGGCGGCGTCAGAACAAAAAATGCGCGATATTCGCGGCAAAGAAATTTCGGTCATTTTTCAGGAGCCGATGTCCTCGCTCAATCCCGTTTTTACGGTCGGTGATCAAATCGCTGAAGTGCTGCGCCTGCACACAAAAATGACGCGTGCGCAAGCGTGGGCGCGCGCGGAAGAATTGATGGCCGAGGTCGGCATTCCCAATCCGAAATCACGAATGAACTCGTTTCCGCATGAGTTATCAGGCGGCCAGCAACAGCGCGTAATGATTGCACAAGCAATTGCCTGCGAGCCGAAGTTATTGATTGCCGATGAGCCGACTACCGCGCTTGACGTCACGATCCAAAAGCAAATTCTCGATTTGATCGCAAAACTTCAGGCAAAACACCATATGTCGGTGTTGTTCATCACCCATGATCTCGCGGTTGTGGGCGAAATTGCCGATCATGTGGTGGTCATGCAGTCGGGCGAGATTAAAGAAAAGGCCACCGCGAAAGCGATTTTTGAAACACCGCAGCATCCTTACACCAAAGCGCTGTTATCTTGCCGGCCGAGTGTTGAAAAGCGTCCGCGCCGCCTGCCGGTGATTGATGATTTCTTGCGCCCCGAGGGCGTCAATCAGGCGAACCTGGTTGAACGTAAGCGTGGCTACATGCCCGACGACAAGATTGTGCTGGAAGTTAAAAACCTCTCCAAGCATTTTTCGATGAAAGAGGGGTTTTTCAAAAAGCGTGATGTGCCCGCCGTGAAGGGGGCCAGTTTCAAGCTGGCGCGCGGAAAAACCTTGGGTCTGGTGGGGGAGTCAGGTTCTGGTAAAACCACTGTTGGTCTGACCCTGATGCGTCTGCATTCTGCGACTGGTGGCGAGGTATTTTTTGATGGCGTTGATTTGCTCAAGCTGTCTGAAGATGAGTTCACTAAATACAAACGCCGCATCCAGATCGTTTTTCAGAATCCGTATGCATCCTTAAATCCGCGTTTCACGGTCGGTCAAATTTTGATGGAGCCGATGGAGATTCATAGCATCGGACGCAACAGTCAGGAACGCGTTGATATGTCGATGGCGCTGCTCAAGCGTGTCGGTATGCCCGAAGTTTCTTTCTATAAATATCCGCATGAGTTTTCGGGTGGTCAGCGCCAACGTATCGCGATTGCGCGTTGCCTGACGATGAAACCGGATGTGTTGATTTGTGATGAGTCCGTGTCCGCGCTGGACGTCTCAGTGCAGGCCCAGGTGCTCAACCT
>JBBRFJ010000107.1:0-9553 GCA_038224475.1 Burkholderiales bacterium | reverse complement strand
TTTTAATTAGGAAATTAACATGGCAACAGGTACCGTAAAGTGGTTTAACGACGCAAAAGGTTTTGGCTTCATCACACCAGATGACAAAGGCGAAGATTTGTTTGTACATTTCTCAGCTATTCAGTCAAGCGGTTTCAAGACGCTCCAAGAGAACCAAAAAGTTTCTTTTGAAGTGACGACTGGTCCTAAGGGCAAGCAAGCGACCAACATCCAGTCGATCTAAGCTACCCGCCCTGTTGAAAAACAGTGGCATCTAAAACCCCGGCTTGCCGGGGTTTTTTATTGTTAGTCTGCTTTGCATGTTATGAAATAATTTATTCGATCAAATGTTGTTGGAATCGTAACTCGCACTGCCATCAAGGCTCCGCGAAATGAAAGCGCATATGTATATCGGTCTCACCGACATGTTCAAAATTGGTATCGGTCCCTCCAGTTCGCACACAGTCGGCCCGATGCGTGCGGCGCGGCGATTCCTAATGGAAAGTATGACGCCGCTTCAAGACATTAAACGCGTGAAAGTCGAGCTATTTGGCTCGCTTGCGCACACCGGGCGCGGGCACGGTACGGATCGTGCGATTCTGCTAGGCCTGATGGGGGAGGTGCCGGATTTTGTCGACACACGGGCGGCAGAGGGGGTCATTAATTCGATTCGTGACGCGGGCACGATGATCCTTTTGCACAAATACACCGTGCCGTTTTCATTGGTCACGGACATGATCTTTAATTTTGTGGAGATGCTACCGGTACATTCAAACGGGATGCGTTTTACGGTGTTTGATGCGAACGGTAATATGGCATCCACACGCGATCTTTATTCAATCGGCGGTGGTTTTGTAGTCGATGAAGACGAGGCCTTTGTGGGTAGCGCGCGCGGTGAGGAGGCTGCAGTACCGCATCCATTCTTGACCATGCAAGAACTGCTGCGGGAGGGCATTACGCATCAATTGCCATTTCATGACTTGCTGATGCGTAATGAAGCGGCGATGCACGGGCGCGCCGTTACCGACGAGTTTATTTCACGCGTTACGGCCACCATGAACGGCTGCATCGAGCAAGGACTGCGGACCGAGGGCATGTTGCCAGGTGGACTGAAAGTGGCGCGCCGTGCAGCGGGAATCGCAGAAAAACTTCGCGCTCGCGGAACCGCGGATACGCAAAACGCGATGAATTGGGTAAGCGCATATGCGATTGCGGTGAATGAAGAAAACGCAGCCGGTAATCGCGTGGTGACCGCGCCGACCAATGGTGCAGCGGGCGTGCTGCCTGCGGTACTGCGTTACTACTTGGATTTTTGCGCGGGTGACGAAGCGGGAGTGACGCGCTATATGCTGGTTGCCGCCGCGATTGGAGCGCTATGCAAGCGTAACGCGTCCATATCGGGCGCAGAAGTTGGTTGCCAGGGGGAGGTGGGTTCAGCGGCGGCAATGGCGGCAGGGGGCCTTGCGTCGGCTCTGGGCGCTACAAATGAGCAGATTGAGAACGCTGCCGAGATTGCGCTCGAACATCATCTCGGCATGACCTGCGATCCGATTGGGGGATTAGTGCAGATTCCGTGCATCGAGCGCAACGCGATGGGAGCGGTGAAAGCCATTAACGCGTGTTCGCTGGCGATGCTCGGCAGTGGTGAACACATGGTGAGCCTCGATCAAGCGATTGAAACCATGCGGCGTACGGGCGCAGACATGCAGACGAAATATAAGGAAACATCGCTCGGCGGACTGGCGTTCACGATTCCAGTGCGGCAAGTAGAGTGCTAAATTTTCGTACGTGGCATTGACTCAAAACCCAACGCGGATCACCCTTTTTAAGGCAATGCCCTGAAACGGCAAGCTGGACGGCGGTTTCGAAGCAGTGTGCCTACACCCGTTTAGCTATTTCGTTCGGAATGTTTCCTTTCCGCATTTTGTTGGGAGCATTGTCTTTTTTAAAATATTTGCATCGTTGTGCGTTATCGAGCGTCCTTAAAGGGCGGTTTAGACTACGCATCGTAAAATTCAAGGCTGGTAAAATTACGTTATGGCATTACTCACTTATCCGAATTCTCCCTATTTGCTCAATCAGCCGTTTTTGCCAGCGGGCGATCAACCACAGGCGATCGCAAAACTCGTCGAAGGCATTAATGATGGCTTAGCCTTTCAAACGCTGCTTGGCGTGACCGGCTCGGGTAAAACATTCACGATGGCGAACGTAATCGCGCAGCTTGGGCGCCCGGCGCTCATCATGGCGCCGAATAAAACGCTGGCAGCACAGCTGTATTCGGAAATGAAAGAATTTTTTCCACAAAACGCGGTGGAATATTTTGTTTCCTATTACGATTATTACCAACCTGAAGCTTATGTGCCATCGCGCGATTTGTTCATTGAAAAAGACTCATCGATCAATGAACACATCGAACAAATGCGATTGTCCGCCACCAAATCACTTTTAGAGCGTCAGGATTCAATCATTGTCGCGACCGTGTCGTGCATTTACGGCGTTGGAGATCCCACCGATTATTACGCGATGCGGATGATGGTGCGCCCGAAGGATAAGGTGCAGCAGCAGGACATGATTCGTCAATTGATTGCAATGCAATATGCTCGTTCTGAACTCGATTTCAGGCGCGGCACATTCCGCGTGCGCGGTGATTCGCTGGATGTCTTCCCGGCCGAAAATGCCGATGTGGCGCTGCGGATTTCGATGTTTGATGACGAGGTTGATTCGCTGACGCTGTTTGATCCATTGACGGGCCACACTGTGCAAAAAGTACCGCGCTACACGGTGTATGCCAAAAGCCAATATGTGAGTACGCGCGCGACCACGTTGGATGCGATTGAAGGTATCAAAACCGAACTCCGCGAACGTATTGAGTTCTACAACACCGAGGGAAAATTACTCGAAGCGCAGCGGATTCAGCAGCGCACAACGTTCGACCTTGAAATGCTGAATGAAATCGGGTTTTGCAAAGGCATTGAGAACTATTCGCGCCATTTAAGCGGGCGTCCACCTGGTTCGCCACCGCCGACCTTGATCGATTATTTGCCCAAAAATGCGTTGATGATCATGGACGAAAGCCACGTAACAGTGCCACAAGTCGGCGGCATGTATAAAGGTGATCGGGCGCGAAAGGAAAATCTAGTTGGCTATGGTTTCCGCCTGCCTTCGGCTATGGATAACCGCCCGCTACGCTTTGATGAATTTGAACAAATTATGCGGCAGACAGTTTTCGTTTCGGCGACGCCGGCTGACTATGAAGCCAAACACGCAGCACAAATTGTTGAACAAGTTGTGCGACCAACCGGGCTCGTTGATCCATTAATCTTTGTGCGTCCCGCGTCGACCCAAGTGGATGATGTTTTGTCTGAAATTAACAAACGCGTTGCGGTGAACGAGCGCGTTTTAGTGACAACACTGACCAAGCGTATGTCAGAGGATTTAACGGACTATTTATCGGAGCACGGCATAAAAGTACGCTATTTGCATTCGGACATTGATACCGTTGAGCGAGTTGAAATTATTCGTGATTTACGCAGCGGCTTGTTTGACGTTTTGGTTGGCATCAACTTGTTGCGCGAAGGTTTGGACATTCCGGAAGTCTCTCTAGTGGCGATACTCGACGCGGACAAAGAAGGTTTTCTGCGCGGCGCCCGCTCGCTCATTCAAACGATTGGTCGCGCCGCACGTAACTTGAACGGTACTGCAATCTTGTACGGCGATAAAGAAACAGATTCGATGAAGTTTGCGATCTCAGAAACGAATCGTCGCCGCGCGAAGCAGATTCAACACAATCTTGACAACGGCATCGTGCCCAAATCGGTGACTAAAAAAATCAAAGATATTATTGATGGCGCGTACAATGTGGACGAGAAACGCGCCAGCCAATCGAGCGACCGCAAAGCGGCACAAGACCGAAAAAAATACGATGTGCTAAACGAAAAGCAAATGGAGACCGCTGTCAAACGAGTCGAGCGCGAAATGATGGAAGCCGCGCGGAATCTGGAGTTTGAGAAGGCAGGCAAGCTGCGAGACGAGCTCCGCATGCTGCGAAACCGCATGTTGCTGGGCGGGCCTGATGCGAACGCTGAGGCATGAAATTAAGAAATATTTAGAGAAGTATCGATGAAAAAGACGGTCCGAATACTGTTCGTTTGTTTGGGTAACATTTGTCGCTCCCCAACCGCCGAAGGCGTATTTCGCAACATGATTGCCGGCACACCCCTTGAAAATACGGTCGAAATCGAATCTGCAGCAACGCATGATTATCAAGTCGGCGCAGCACCCGATGCGCGTTCGATTGATCATGCCGCAAGGCGTGGTGTCGACTTGACTCCCATCCGCTCGCGACAAATCGAAACGAGCGACTTTCGTCGTTACGACTTCGTGTTGGCCATGGATGAAAGTAATCTTGCGCATTTGCGGGCCATGAGTCCTGATCGATACGCGAGCAAGATAGAATTATTTCTCAATTACGCCAGCAATAAGGTACAAGACCAAACGAGGCTGGAAGTCCCTGATCCGTACATGGGTAATGCACAGGATTTTGAGCGTGTACTTGATCTTGTCGAAGATGGCTGTGCGGGTTTGGTTCAGCATTTGCTTCGTGTGACCGTCACGCCAGCAGCGAAAGTGAAATCATGAATGCCGAATTATTATCGCTGGCCGCTTATGTCAAAATTTTTGTGGCAATGATGGTAATTGTGAATCCACTTGGCATCATTCCGGTGTTTGTCGCGATGACGCCTTATCAGAGTCGCGCTGAACGCATGAAGACGGCGCGCATTGCAGCTATTACGGTGGCGATCGTGCTGGTGGTCTCGGCGGTGCTAGGCGAGCGGGTGCTGGACGTATTTGGGATCAGCATAGCGAGTTTCAAAGTGGGTGGAGCGATTCTAGTGATGACCACGGCGCTCGCGATGATGCAGGCGACGCCGGCACCAGATAAGCAGACTCCTGAAGAGGCTGAAGAGGCGGTGGATAAGGCCAGTATTGCGGTTGTCCCATTGGCGATTCCACTCCTTGCAGGGCCGGGCGCGATGTCGACAATCATTATTTATGCAAGCGAAAAAAAAACGTTACTGCATATCATAGCGGTGTGCGGTGCAGCGATAGGCGTCGCCTTGGCCACATGGTTTGCCCTGCGCATCGCTTCGCAAGTCGGGCAGCGTATGAGCAAGACGACAGTGAATATTGCGACGCGAATTATGGGTTTGTTGCTAGCAGCCCTCGCAGTTGAGATTTTTGCGGGCGGTATTGTTGAGCTTATTCCTGCGCTAGGGAAGCCGGACGTTTTCAAATATTAGCCGGGCCGTAAATTGAGTGGCTAGGTTCTACCAACCTCCTGTTTTTAGCCACGCCTCTATTTGTTCAAGTCGATCTGTTCCCCAAAATGGCTCGCCGTCTATGACGATGTAGGGTGACCCAAATACGCCCTGAAGTAGCGAGTTTTCGACTTCGTTTCGAAGTCGATCCTTATTTCGCGGGTCCTGCAGTGCATTGCCGAGCTCAACGCGACCCACGCCATGCTGTGCTGCCACATCCACCACGGTTTCTGTTGAAGAGATATCGTTTCCCTCAACGAAATAAGCTTGAAAGAGTGACACAGCGACGGCCTTTGCAGTTTCGGGCTGACGATCTTTCAGCCAATAAATTGCCCGCGCTGCGTTTTGGGTGGCAATCGGAAACGGCGTGGGCATGGAAAACGGAATTCCCATAAACGCAGCGGTGCGCGGCAAATCTCGTCGCGCGTAGTCACCCTTTAAAGGCTGGCCAATAAGCGGTGCATTGCCGCTCGCTTTGAATGCCGGGCCAAGTAAGATGGGTAGCCAATCGACTTCACGCTCGTATTTGGCTGCCAACGTATCAATTCGCATGGCTGCCAAATAACCATATGGAGAGGAAAAATCAAAATAGAAAAGTATCGGCTTTAGGCTTGTGGACACGGTCTGTTCCTCATTTGAACGGGAATTAGTTTTGGTGTTGGTCCGCGACCAAGCAAGCGTTGCTGCCAAGCAGCAAAAACGCCGTTCGCAGAATTACACGAACGGCGTTTTCGATTTCGGACCAACGCTTTTTCAGCCTATTTCCAGCTTATCTACGGCTAACTAGGCGAGCTCCGATTGGACTGGGTTTCCACGACGATGAGCGGCTCGCTAAATGTCTCGAGCGGCTTGCGTTCGCGCGGAATACGACGGCGTGGCGCCTCTTCTTCGACTACTACCGCTTGCTGCGCCTTGTCTGCCGCAGTCTCAATAAACACCAGCGGTTCATTCACTTGTGCGTTCGTACCCCGGTCAGGACGAGGGCGGCGGCGTGGTGCGGTCCGGAAGGATTCACTCTCGCCGATTTGATCCACGGTGCCAAAAGCCAATGCAGGCTGTACAGAAGCCATCACCGCTGGCTGAACAACGACCGGTGCAACGATCGTTGCAGTGGCCGACGCGGTAATGGGTAACTCAGCCTGTCGAGCTGCTTCTGTAGGAATAGCCATATCGCGAACCGCCGCTGCTGGCGTGGCCTCATACGTGCTTTCGCTTGCGTTTTCGTATGTATTTTGGTTTGTCGCCACATTCGTCCTCTCAGCAACCAATGGAGATGCCTCCCTTACTTGAACCGCTGGGGCGATCGATGCCGCCGCTGATTCTGGCATGGCGGCAGGGACGGGATCAGCCATCAAAAATGATGGGATAGATATTGCTGGCACGGGGACTAGGGTTGGGGCAACTGCGCTAGCTTGGGCGTGACTTTCATTGGCCATCGTCACGGTATCCGCTGTCGAGACCGCAGCGATTTCAGTTGACCCGTCAGTGCGCTGAGTGCGTTCACCTTTCTCACCACGCTCACCATTGCGTTCACGTCCTCCTCTACCACGACGACGACGACCGCGGCTTTCGCCTTCTTCGGTTTGCTCGGCGACTGGCTTCGCTTCTAGCGCCGGCTTTGCGGCGGATTGTTGACGCGGCTGCGGCGTCTGACCTTGAGCATTAAGATCACGCGGCTCCCGGTTTTCTCTAGGCTCACGGGGCGGGCGTGGCTCTCTGGGTTCACGCTGTGGGCGCGCGGCGTTAGCTTCCAATGTTTTTGGCTCCAGAGTGCCCGCTACTGCATCGCGGTTCGGGTCGCGGCCTTGCTGACCGCGTGGCGCGCGATTTTGGCCTTGGTTAGCGACCTGCGGTCCTTGGCCGGGGCGACTGCGTTCGCCGCCGCTGCGTTTGCCGTCTCTATTGCCGTCTCTGCCACCGTCGCGGCGGCTACGGTCACGGTTCTGCTCGCGCCCACTATCTTTCGCGGCGTCCTTCGAACGTTCGCCACTACCTTCCGGACGCTGCGGCGCGATCGGTTGGGGAGCTGTATCACCACCGAAGAAACGTGCGACCCGCTGCCAGAGAGACGGGGACGGCGTTGTTGTGCTGGTGGCCGCTTTTGCTTGTGCCGCCTGATGGGCGGCGGTACGTTGTTCGCGCGGTAGCGGCTCAGCTGCCATCGGCGCTGGTTGGTCAGGTGTAATACCTTTGACAACCGGGACTGCACGAGTGGCTTTGACTTCGGGTGCAGCAGCGGCGGCTTTGGCGTTCGAGTCTTCTGTTGGTTTGGCCGCCATCTGATAGCTCGGCGTGATCACATCCAATTTTTCAGAGTCGTGGCGCAGACGCTCAATCTCGTAGTTAGGCGTTTCTAAATGCACGTTCGGAATCAGCAGCACATTGACCTTGAAACGAGTTTCGATTGCGTGGACATCCTGGCGTTTTTCGTTCAGCAAGAATGTTGCGACGTCGACCGGCACTTGGGCATGAATAGCCGCAGTATTTTCTTTCATCGACTCTTCTTGAATGATGCGCAAAATATGAAGTGCCGACGAAGACGTGCCGCGAATATGGCCAATGCCGTGGCAGCGCGGGCAAGGGATGTAACTAGACTCTGAAAGCGCCGGTTGGAGGCGCTGGCGAGATAATTCAAGCAAACCAAAGCGCGATATTTTGCCCGTCTGTACACGCGCTCGATCATAGTGCAACGCGTCGCGCAAACGATTTTCAACTTCGCGCTGATTTTTGGGGGATTCCATATCGATGAAATCGATGACCACGAGGCCACCCAAGTCGCGCAGCCGCAGCTGACGTGCAATTTCGTCGGCTGCTTCGCAATTGGTGCGAAACGCAGTGTCTTCAATGTCGTGGCCACGTGTCGCGCGCGCGGAGTTAACGTCAACAGAGACCAGCGCCTCGGTATGGTCAATCACAATTGCTCCGCCCGAGGGCAACTGCACATCACGACGGTATGCGGTTTCGATCTGATGTTCAATCTGGAAGCGAGAGAACAACGGTACGTCGTCTGTATAAAGCTTGACCTTGCCCACGTTGGCCGGCATGACGGTGGACATAAACGATTGAGCCTGCTCGAAAATTTCAGGCGTGTCGATTAGAATTTCGCCAATATCCGGTTGGAACAAATCACGAATCGCGCGCACCACGAGGCTCGATTCCAGATAAATCAATTCAGGTGCTTTTACCTCGCGGCCCGCGCCTTCAATCGCCTCCCAAAGCTGCATCAGGTAGCTTAAGTCCCATTGCAGTTCTTCGGCACTTCGTCCAATACCGGCGGTGCGGGCAATAACGCTCATGCCAGCCGGAATATTGAGCGAATCCAGCGTTTCGCGCAGCTCGGCGCGGTCTTCGCCTTCGACGCGACGCGAAACACCACCGCCACGCGGGTTATTCGGCATCAGCACCAAATAACGGCCGGCCAGAGAGATGTACGTGGTGAGCGCAGCGCCCTTGTTACCGCGCTCGTCTTTTTCAACTTGTACAAGAATTTCCTGACCAACTTTCAAATTCTGCGCCAGCTTGGCACGGGTGCCATCACCGTCTTCGCCCTGCACGTATTCCCGGGTCAACTCCTTGAACGGCAAAAAGCCGTGGCGCTCAGCGCCGTAGTCAACGAAAATAGCTTCAAGCGATTGTTCGACCCGGGTGACTTTCGCTTTGTAGATATTACTTTTGCGCTGTTCCTGTCCCACGTGCTCAATGTCGAGATCAACCAGCTTTTGACCATCAACGATGGCGACACGAAGCTCTTCGGCTTGCGTGGCATTAAATAGCATTCTTTTCATATTTATTCTTCTTTCTTGCGCAGTTGCTGTCGATCAATAAATGATCAATCCAAACGCAATGCGAGGTCGGAAGCGGAACGGCGGACTTTTGAACTCAGCTGCGCATCACGCGCAACGTCTGCGGGTGAAACTTTAGCGCGTGTGAAAAATGCTCAGCTGGCTGGCAGCTAAGACACTAGTTGCGACATTCAGCATGGAGCCGACGCCGTTCAAACTCTCGAATCGATGTTGCAGTTGATTGGATTTCACAAAAACTCGCAAAACTAATTATGCAGAAAATCAGACTGGCGGACCAGACAGTTTTGTCTAAATGCACATCGGCCAGATGATTTAATTCTTTATGTCCAAAGCCGGGCAAATAATGCCTGACCTTTAAAATGTTCCATCTTCACGCCGCCACACTTTGTCAGCTTCGTTTGCTGTCTGGTCACAGTCAGCAGCCCGAAGGGCACGCGTAAATCGTTTAGTATC
>JBBRFJ010000106.1:0-9605 GCA_038224475.1 Burkholderiales bacterium | reverse complement strand
GCATCTGGCGGCGCTTTCCGCTTGAATGTCACCACATCGGGCGGCGGGTATAGTCTGTCACGCCAAGAGTTAAACGGTGTCCTGCAAGACCCTAGGCAGATGGAATTTTTAGGCGCCATCGGCGTGGCACCCGGCGGTGGTGTGCGCATTGACGGCGCGGCGGCAAACACGCTAGCCGGTAAATTAGGACTTCAGTCGGGCGACGTTATTTCGTCTATCAACGGCCAGCCAGTGAATTCTGCCGGCGACTTGGCTCGTTTCTACTCTCAGTTCGCCACGCTTTCCGTTGTGCGGCTGGAAGTGAAACGCGCAGGGTCTCCCACGGTGCTGAATTACGCGATTCAAAACTGATTTTGCATCAGTTAAAAATAAGCCTCCTCCATCTGCAAAACGCTATCCGCCCCCGTCACAATCGCATCCGCAAAGCCGCTCGACAATGTGATGATGTGGTCGCCATAAAAGCGCGTCGTAATAATCTTGGCCTTCAAGAAATCAGCATCACCCTCGCCCGCTACCAATTGCTTGGCGGCAATCAATGCGGCACGTCCCATCATCCAGCCGCCGCTGACGGTGCCGGCGAGTTTCAAATAGTGAACTGAGCCCGCGTTTACCGCGCCTTGGTTGGTCGGGAACGTGAGTGCGATCCATTCGGTGGCGCGTTTGAATTCTTTCAGGCCATTGCTGAACGCTTTGCTAAACGCTTTGAGATTTACATCGTTAGCCGCTTCGAGCATAGGCACTAATTTTTCCATTTCTTTGATGAATGCCAACGCGGTTGCGCCGCCTTCGCGGCCCACTTTGCGACCGACCAAATCATTGGCCTGAATGCCGGTGGTGCCTTCGTAAATAGTGGAAATGCGCGAATCGCGGTAATACTGGGCGGCGCCGGTTTCTTCTACAAAGCCCATACCGCCATGGACTTGCACGCCGAGTGACGCGACTTCAATACCCGCTTCGGTGCTCCATCCTTTGACAATCGGAATCATCAAATCGACCAGCGATTGATGCATATGCTTTTCGGTTTCGTTGGTCGAGCGCTCGGCGATGTCGAGGCAGCTGGCCGTCCAGTAAATCAATGCGCGGCAGGCTTCTGCGTACGCGCGCATGGTCAGCAACATCCGTTTTACATCAGGGTGAAAAATGATCGGTACTGATTTAGGTCGCTCGCCAAACGAGGCCGGCACCGGTGTGCTGGGACGGCCCTGCACACGCTCGCGCGCCCACACGAGGGCGTGCTGATAGGCGCGCTCGGCGATGGAGACGCCTTCAAGGCCAACGCCCAAACGCGCGGCATTCATCATCACAAACATATACTCGAGCCCACGATTCGGTTCGCCCACCACATACCCGGTCGCGCCGCCCGCATCGCCGTATACCATCACGCAAGTTGGGCTCGCGTGGATGCCGAGTTTGTGTTCAATCGATACACATTTCACGTCGTTGCGTGCGCCCACCGAACCATCCGCATTCACCATATTTTTTGGCACCACGAAAAGCGAAATACCTTTTACGCCCTCGGGCGCGCCTTCGATACGGGCCAGTACCAGATGAATAATATTTTCGGTGTAATCGTGTTCACCAAACGTGATGAAGATTTTCTGGCCGGAAATTTTGTAGGTGCCATCTGCTTGCGGGACTGCTTTGCTGCGCACGAGCGCCAGATCAGAACCGGCCTGCGGCTCGGTCAAATTCATGGTGCCAGACCACTGGCCAGCGACCATTTTCGGCAGAAATTTTTCTTTGATTTCTTGAGATGCGTGTTCCATCAGCGCGTCGACCGCGCCATTCGTGAGCAACGGACAAAGCTTAAACGCCATATTGGCGCTGCCGATCACTTCGCTCACCGGAATACCCACGCTATGCGGAAGCCCCTGGCCGCCAAATTCTACCGGCCCCGACAATGCGCTCCAGCCACCTTCTGCATATTGCCAATACGCGTCTTTGAATCCTGCCGGGGTCGTCACCACGCCGTTGTTCCATTTCGCACCTTCTTTATCACCAGATCGATTGATCGGCGAAAGCACATTGGTGGCCAGTTTGCCCGCCTCTTCCATGATCGCGCTGACCAAATCTTCGGTCACCTCTTCGCAACCGGGCAGCTTACCGATTTGCTCAATGCCGACAACGTGTTTCAATAAAAAGGTGATGTCTTTTAGAGGGGCAACGTATTCGCTCATGGGATTTCCTGACAGGGTTTCGTTAGTTTCGGGTGACGTACTTTAATGCAGGCTCTTTGTTACATAAAACCGGGCTCTGAATAACAAGGGTCTTTAAAGCGCCGCGGTTAATTCAGGGACCAGCGTGAAAAGATCGCCGACCAATCCGTAATCCGCCACTTGAAAAATCGGCGCTTCCGGGTCTTTATTAATCGCGACAATCACTTTGCTTTCTTTCATGCCCGCCAAATGCTGAATCGCACCGGAAATGCCAATTGCGATATAAAGTTCGGGCGCCACAATTTTTCCGGTCTGGCCGACCTGATAATCATTAGGCACAAACCCCGCATCCACGGCCGCTCTCGAGGCACCGAGTGCTGCACCGAGTTTGTCGGCCAGCGGCTCAAGCACTGCGCGATATTTGTCGCCGTCACCCATCCCACGTCCGCCGGAAACAATGCGCTTTGCCGCGGCTAATTCAGGACGATCCGACTTGGTCAGCTCTTGTTTCACCACGCGCGAATTGCCAGCGTCAGCACCCGCGCTAATGTTTTCAATAGCCGCCGTTCCGCCACCGGCAGCTGCATCAAAACCGGTTGACCGCACGGTAATGACCTTAATTTTGTCGCTGGATTGCACGGTTGCGAATGCATTTCCGGCGTAGATCGGACGCACAAACGTATCGGGTGATTCAACGGCCACGATGTCTGAAATTTGCATCACGTCTAGCATCGCCGCAACGCGCGGCAATACGTTTTTGCCATATGCGCTCGCATTTGCCAACACATGTGAATAAGCTGGGGCGAGGTCAACAATCAGCGGCGCTAAATTCTCCGCAACAGCATTGGCATAGCTGGGCGAATCGACCACCAAAACTTTACTCACGCCAGACACGGCGGCTGCAGCAGCAGCAGCGGGTGCACAGCCGCTTCCCGCTACCAGTACATGAATGTCGCCGCCTATTTTATGTGCGGCCGCAATGGCGTTGGTTACGCCGGGCTTGAGTGCTGTGTTGTCGTGTTCTGCAATTACGAGCGTTGCCATTGGATTGTCTTTCAGGTTTCGTTTTTGTCGATGTTGACCGCCAAAATTTACTGGCTCTGCCAGCGATTTTTACGCGCTCAACTGTAAGAAAGTTGGTTTTAACTTTCCTCCGAATATTTAGATCACCTTTGCTTCGTTTTTGAGTTTATCGATTAGCGCCGCGATGTCTGCGACCATTACCCCACCTTTGCGTTTGGCAGGCTCCACCACTTTCAGCGTCTTGAGGCGCGGCGTGACGTCAACACCCAGCGCCTCGGGGGTGATGATATCCATCTGCTTTTTCTTGGCTTTCATGATGTTTGGCAGCGTTGCATAACGTGGTGTATTCAGACGCAAATCGGTGGTGATAATTGCAGGTAACTTGATGGCGACGGTTTCCATGCCACCGTCTATCTCGCGCATCACTTCCGCTTCACCATTGGCGATCGTGACTTTCGACGCAAACGTTGCTTGCGGCCAGTTAAGCAGCGCTGCCAACATTTGCCCGGTCTGGTTTGAGTCATCATCAATGGCTTGCTTGCCCAAAATGACGAGCTGCGGCGCTTCTTTATCTACTATCGATTTAAGTAATTTAGCCACCGCCAGCGGCTGAATCTCGGCGGCTGTCTCAATTAAAATCGCGCGATCCGCACCCATGGCGAGCGCGGTACGCAGCGTTTCCTGGCATTGCGTCACACCAATTGAAACCGCAATGATTTCTGTTGCCACACCTGCTTCTTTGAGTTTCACCGCCTCTTCAATCGAGATTTCGTCGAAGGGGTTCATGGACATTTTGACGTTGGCGGTTTCGACGCCGGTTTGATCTGCTTTAACGCGAACTTTGACGTTGTAATCAATAACACGCTTTACCGGAACAAGAATTTTCATGGGGTGTGAACCTTAATATGTTGAATCTTTGCAGACGCTTTTGCATACTGCTTTAACGATGAGTTGGTGCTAAACACACGCTAGAACTTGACTTTGAAGGGCCTAAAAAAGAAACTGCGCAAAATTAAAACGAGCGTTTGAATTCATGATTATAGACGAGACAGGTCTGTTTGAAACTGGCTGAATTCAATCTTTTCAATCCTGCCCCGAGACCAAAGTTGGTCTCGGCGACAACCCGCAACCGGATTTATGGTTTTGCGGTTGGGCAAGCTTCTGCCGGCGCTGGCAAGGGTCGGAAAGGACTGGCAAATACATCGCGCAATCGCGTTTATTCAGCGAACCGGCGGGACTGGTTACTTTTTAAGGCGATGCGCAATCTCACCCACGATGCCACGCCTGAAGGCCAGCACGCAAACGACAAAGATAATGCCCATGATGATAGTCACCCAAGAGCCCAAGCTGGCCAGATAGTTCTGCATCGTGACGATGCTGGCAGCGCCGACCACGGGCCCAAGGATGGTGCCCATCCCGCCCAACAAGGTCATCAGCACGACCTCCCCGGACATTTGCCAGGTGACGTCGGTTAAGGTCGCCAAACCCAACGAAAGCGACTTCAACGCACCAGCCATTCCCGCAAGGCCTGCCGAAATGACAAAAGCCACGAGCTTGTATTTATCAACATCGTAGCCAAGCGACAACGCACGCGGCTCATTTTCACGAATAGATTTCAGTACCTGGCCGAACGGCGAATGAATGGTCCGATAGATCAGCCAAAAACCAAAGATGAAAACCGCGAGCACAAAGTAATACATGGTGGTGTCGTCCGCCAGGCTAACCAACCCGAACAACTTGCCACGCGGCACATTTTGCAGGCCATCCTCTGCACCGGTAAACGGCGCTTGCACGCAAATGAAATAGACCATTTGCGACAGCGCCAATGACACCATTGCAAAATAAATCCCCTGACGTCGTACCGCCAGCCAGCCTACAAAATACCCGAGGATTGCGGCACCCACGGAGCCAAATAACACCGCCAACTCCGGCGTCAGCCCCCACGCTTTTGCAGCATATGCACATAGATACGCGGCGCCACCAAAAAACATCGCGTGCCCAAACGAGAGCAGACCGGTGAAGCCAATTAATAAATTGAAAGCACAAGCAAACAGCGCAAAGCTCAATACTTTCATCAGAAAAATTGGATAGCCGATGAATGGCGCGACAAGCGCACCCAACAGCAATACGATATAAAAGATTTTGCTTGATTTGGACATTATTTTTCCCGTCCAAACAAGCCCGCAGGACGGATCAGCAAGACGATAGCCATGATAATAAACACCACCGTGGCCGACGCCTCAGGATAAAAAACCTTGGTCAACCCTTCGATCAGTCCGAGCGCAATGCCGGTCAGAATCGCCCCCAAAATAGAACCCATACCGCCAATAACGACCACCGCAAACACCACGATCACGATGTTCGAGCCCATTAGCGGATTGACCTGATACACAGGCGCGGCGAGCACCCCGGCAAGTCCCGCGAGGCCCACGCCGAATGCATACGTCAGTGTCACCATCAAAGGCACATTGATACCGAACGCCTGCACCAGTTTTGGGTTTTCTGTACCCGCACGTAGATAAGACCCGAGTCGGGTTCTCTCAATCACGAACCAAGTTGCAAAACATATTGTCAGGCATGCCACGATCACCCAAGCGCGATATTTGGGCAGCATCATGAAACCCAAATCAAATGCACCTTTAAAAATTTCGGGCAAGTCATACGGCTGGCCGGAGACGCCGTACTGATCGCGGAAAACCCCTTCAATAATCAGCGCAATGCCAAAAGTCAGCAGCAAGCCGTAAAGATGATCCAGCTGGTAAAGCCAGCGCAACATCGTCTTTTCAATAACGATGCCCACCAGAGCGACGCCAATCGGTGCCAACAGCAGTGACCACCAGTAGCCGATGCCAAGAAGATTCAGCAGCATCCACGAAAAAAATGCGCCCATCATATAAAACGCGCCGTGGGCGAAATTCACGACGTTCAGCATGCCGAATATCACCGCAAGCCCCAGCGACAGCATCGCGTAGAACGAGCCATTCACCAGACCAATCATGAGTTGCCCCCAAAGCGCTTGGGTCGGAACACCAAAAATTTCTGTCATTGAATTTGTGCGCTTACCGTATCAAGTTGTGCGATTTCTTGTTGAGTTGATTCGGCGACAACGTTTGCCTTTCAACCGACTTGGTCATTCTGAGGGCACTGAAGAATCGGCTCTATGCAGGTCTGCCTTAATCAGCAAGACAAGCAACGAGATTCTTCAGCAAACGCGCCTCAGAATGACAGCATCATTTTACGACCGCCTTACTTTTTCAGTGCCGGGCAACGCGATAGCGCCAGTGACTGGAACGCATCATCGCCCTTTACCGTCCCCTTTAGCGTGTAGTAATCCCACGGCGATTTGGATTCCGCCGGCTTTTTCACCTGGAACAAATACATGTCGTGCACCATGCGGCCATCTTCACGAATCTTGCCGCCTTTGGCGAACATGTCGTTGATCGGCGTTTCTTTCATTTTCTTCATGACCGCAGCCGTGTCATCGGTACCGGCAGCTTTAACCGCGTTCAAATAATGCAGAACTGAAGAATAAACAGCGGCGTGGTTGGAGTTCGGCTTTCTCTTCATTTTTTCTTCATAACGCTTCGCCCAAGCGCGGGTTTCTGGATTCAAGTCCCAGTACCAGCCCTCGGTCAAATACAATCCTTGCGCAGTGCTTAAGCCTACCGCATGCACATCAGTAATCAGCATTAGCAGCGCTGCCAAATTCTGATTTTTGGTGATGCCAAACTCAGAGGCGGCTTTAATACTGTTCACGGTATCACCACCCGCATTGGCCAAACCGACAATCTTAGCTTTTGACGCCTGCGCCTGTAGCAGGAAAGACGAGAAGTCACTGGTCCCAAGTGGATGGCGCACCGCACCAAGAACTTTGCCGCCCGCCGCTTTCACCACTTCGCCCGTGTCTTTTTCCAGCGAATGACCAAATGCATAATCAGCGGTCAAAAAGAACCAGCTGTCACCGCCGTCTTTCACAATCGCTTTGCCGACTACGTTGCCGAGTGCAATAGTGTCCATTAGGTAATGCACGGCTGTATTCGGTGAGCAATCTTCGTTGGTAATGCGCGATGACGCGGCACCGGTTATTACTGTAATTTTATTTTTTTCTTTGCCCAAGCCTTCGACCGCCAGCGCGACCGCCGAATTCAGATTCTCGAAGGTGGCATCGACCTTATCGCGATCAAACCATTGCTGGGTAACGTTTTTGGCAACGTCAGCTTTGTTTTGATGATCTGCGCTCACGATTTCAATGGTTTTGCCAAACATCTTGCCGCCGAAATCGTCGATGGCCATTTTTGCCGCGGTCACGGCACCTTGTCCACCGTAATCTGCATACACGCCGGACATATCCGTCAACACGCCAATTTTTACGACATCATCAGACGCCTTGCCCGCTGCAGCGGCTTGTGCGAATGCGGCGCCTGCACCGCAAGATAGCGTTGCTGCAACCAGACCTGCTAAAAGTTTACGTTTCATTATGATTACTCCTCGTTATAAGTTTGTGCACCAAACCAAAATTAAAATCGTATTTCCCTGCCTAAACAATCGGATCATGACATCCGCCTACAACTTTAAACGCCTAAAAATTCATGAAGCATATCTGTCTTCGCCGCCAGCTCATGTTTCTCGACGATCGCGGCGATTTTGCCACGTTCCATCACGTAATGTCTGTCCGCCAAGGGCGCTGCAAAACGGAAATTTTGCTCGACCATGATGATCGTAAAACCTTTTTCTTTCAACGCGCGAATGACCCGTCCCAGAGTCTGCACGATCACCGGCGCGAGCCCTTCGGTGATTTCATCCAGCAAAAGAATATCTGCGCCGGTCCTTAGAATTCGTGCCATGGCGAGCATTTGCTGTTCGCCGCCGGATAGCCTCGTGCCTTGGCTTAATCTTCGCTCTTTCAAGTTTGGAAACATCGCATAAAGTTCATCAACACTCATGCCATTTTTGCCCACCACCGGCAGCAGCATTAAGTTTTCTTCGCAGCTCAAGCTTGAAAAAATACCGCGCTCCTCGGGGCAATAACCAATGCCAAGCCGCGCAATTTTGTGCGGCGCCAACCGCATTGCTTCGGCATTGTTGATTTTAATTGAGCCGGTGCGTTTGCCGGTCAGGCCGAGGATAGCTTTTAGTGTGGTGGTGCGTCCGGCACCGTTACGGCCCAGCAGGGTAATAAGCTCACCGCGTTTAACTTCAAACGATACCCCATGCAAAATATGTGACTCACCATAGTAGGCATGCAGATCCGTCACTTGCAGTGCGGAAGCGGCCTGCGCGTTTGGCGCTGCTAGATCAGCAGCAAGTGCCGCGATTGCGTTCATGCCGCCTCGGCTTCGGTGCTGCCTACATAAGCTTCGAGCACCAGTGGGTTTTTTGAAACCTCTTCGTACGGGCCCTCGGCTAAAACACTGCCCCGCGCGAGCACCGTAATTTGATCGGACAAATTCGAAATGACACTCATATTGTGTTCGACCATCAACACCGTCCGATTTTTGGCTACTTTGCGAATCAGTTCAACAACGCGGCCCACATCTTCATGGCCCATGCCTTGGGTGGGCTCGTCAAGCAACATCAGCTCGGGGTCTACCGCCAGCGTGGTGGCAATTTCCAGCGCGCGCTTGCGCCCATACGGCAGCTCAATGGTCTCAATATCCGCAAAACTTTCGAGATCCACTTCCGCCAACAGCGCCATCGCGCGTTCATTGAGATGATTTAGCGTGCGGTCAGATTTCCAAAAATGAAAGCTGGTGCCGAGCTTTCGCTGCAACGCAACGCGCACGTTTTCCATGACGGTGAGATGCGGGAACACGGCCGAAATCTGGAATGAGCGGATAACCCCTCTACGCGCAATTTGAGCCGGCCTTTCCCGAGTGATGTCGTGGCCGTTGTAAACAATGCTGCCCGAGGTCGGCGGCAGGAATTTCGTCAGCAGATTAAAGAAGGTGGTCTTGCCCGCACCGTTGGGACCGATCAACGCATGGATGCTGCCACGTCGCACACTGATGCTCACCTTGTCGACCGCGGTGAAGCCGCGAAATTGCTTGGTGAGATCACGCGTTTCGAGAATATAGTCCGTAGTCATTGGCCGATTTTATTCCACACAGTTATGTCGTCAATGCCAAAGTGTAGCACTGCTGGTGGTTCTATCTCGCCACGATTCATAGCGATAAATGCCCGACATTTTTGCATAACGGTATCAAAGGTAATCGGAGCTTTAAATGCAGTACACGCTACTTTCGCAAATGCAGAAAAACTAAAACCCTAGCAAGGGCGGGCGTTTACGAGCAAAAATGCTTCGAGACCCGCCCCTATGCTAGGGCTTCAATTTAATAATTATTTTGATTGCCGACTTGATTCACAAGCTTCACGAAAATCTCGCCGAAAAACTTTTAACGGTTATTGATCAACTTTCTTGTCCAGCGC
>JBBRFJ010000105.1:0-9629 GCA_038224475.1 Burkholderiales bacterium | reverse complement strand
TTCGCGCCCGGCTGGACGGTACTGGCCCGCGCAAACCAGTCGTTGAAAGATCGCAAGCTGCTCGAAGGCCTGTTAGGTGTCGAGTATAATCAAGGGTGCTGGGAATTTAGGTTGGTGGCGCATCGTTTTACCACCGCCACTCAGCAATATTCGACCTCCATCCAGTTTCAGTTAGAGCTCAAAGGCCTTTCCAAACTGGGCATAAATCCGCTTGAAACGTTACGCCAGAACATTCCCGGTTATAAGCGGTCTGACGACAGATCGGACTAGTCTTTAGCCCGGTTGCTGTGACCTGTTGTTATGCCCCGTCATTGGGGTTTCTATGAGATATCTTTTATGAACTTTCTTAATTCTTCTGTCAGATCTTTTGTGCAGAGCTTGGCTGCAGCGAGTGTGGCAGTGGTCGCAGCATGGCCGGCGGTGCCCGCTTTCGCACAAAGCCCCGCAGCACCCGCCAAGCCATCCGGCTTTGGGGCAAGCATTCAGCCCGACGCATTCAAGATTGATTCGCGCTTGACGGTGCCCAGCAAGACAGGCGGTATTATTCAGGCTGATCGAATCGTTGCGGTCGTCAATAATGAAGTGATTACCCTGAATGATCTTAACGACCGGATGAGTTCAGTGGTGAAGCAGCTGCAAAAGCAAGGGACAGCATTGCCCGGCCAAGATGTGCTGCAAAAGCAATTGCTGGAGCAAATGATCAATACCCAGGTTCAATTGCAGGAGGCAAAAGAAACCGGTATTCGCGTGGATGATGGCACGCTTGACAAGACATTGCAGCGGATTGCGGACGAAAATAATGTGTCGATGACAGAATTTCGACGTCTGCTTGAGCAAGATGGTATTGCCTGGTCTAAATTTCGCGAGGAGATCCGCGGCGAAGTCATGATGAGCCGGCTTCAGGAGCGCGAAATTGAAGGGAACATCGCCGTGACCGAAGCCGAGATTGACACCCAGCTTGCACTAGAGGCGCGCGAGGCTACGGCGGATCAGGAGTTCCGCTTGGCGCACATTCTGGTGCAAGTGCCGGAACAAGCGACCAGTGAGCAAATCGAAGTGCGCCGCAAACGTGCTGTTCAAGCTCTTGGGGAATTGCGCAAAGGCACCGAATTCGCGCAGGTGTCTGCGCAGTTCTCAGATGCGCCCGACGCCTTGCAGGGCGGCAACTTGGGGTGGCGCGCATCGGGTCGTATGCCGACGATTTTTTTAGATGCGTTAAATAAAATCAAGCCGGGCGAAGTGTCTGAAATTTTGCGCAGTGCGAATGGCTTCCATATCGTCAAGTTGCTGGATAAACGCGGCCGCACGGCGACCCCCCAAGTGCAACAATCGCATGCGCGGCATATTCTCATTGGCTTAAAGAGCGGCGTGTCGGATGACGACGCACGTGAGCGCTTGAAGCGGTTGCGTGAGCGCATCATCGGCGGCGCTGATTTTGCAGAGCTGGCGAAAGTTCATTCGGATGATCCGTCGTCATCAAAAGGCGGCGACTTGGGCTGGATTTCGCCGGGTGATACCGTGCCGGAATTTGAACGCGCGTTAACCCAGCTGAAAGAAAATGAAATCAGTCAGCCTGTTCAAACCCAATATGGCTGGCATTTGGTCCAGCTGCTGGAACGTCGCAGCGAGGGGCTCTCAGCCGATCGGTTGCGCGCTGCCGCCCGTAACGCCATCCGCGCCCGGAAAGTTGAAGATGCCCGCCAGGACTGGGTGCGGCAGGCTCGTGACCGCGCTTTCGTCGAATATCGCTTGGAAGAAAAATAGTTTTCAGCACACCCGCCGTGCATGAAAACGTTTGAGTGGCCGTGGCCGTGACGAGTCGTGTAAATCGAATCCGCCCTACCATCGCCGTCACGTCCGGCGAACCCGCTGGCATCGGGCCCGACCTATGCGCGCTGCTCGCGAAAGAAAATTTTGACGCCAACATTGTTATTCTTGGCGATAAAGACCTGATCGCATCGCGTGCAGCAGACCATCGCGTCGATATCGCGGGACTGAATATTGAACACGTTGCCGCGGCCATCGCGCCTAGTGCCGGTGTGCTCAATGTCGCGAATGCGCCGTATGTACTCGCGCTGCTGGATCGCGCCATTGCCGGTTGCGCGAGCCATGAATTCGACGCGGTAGTCACGGCGCCGGTACAAAAAAGCGTGATCAACGACGCCGGTTTCGTATTCTCCGGTCACACCGAGTATTTTGCGGATAAGACCGCCACTGCCCGTGTTGTGATGATGCTCGTCGGCGGCAAACCCATGCTGCGGGTCGCATTGACCACCACACATCTTGCGCTTAAAAATGTTGCGGCTTCGATCACAACTGAAAGCCTGACCACGACTTTGCGCATTTTGCATCGAGAGCTCCAAACTAAATTTGGCTTCGCTCAGCCGCGCATTTTGGTGTCTGGGCTGAATCCGCATGCGGGCGAGTCGGGGCATTTGGGCATGGAAGAAATTGACGTTATTTCACCTGTGGTGGAAGCCCTGAAACGCGAAGGTATGGCGCTGATCGGTCCATTGCCCGCGGATACCTTATTCACACCGAAATATCTCAGCCAAGCAGACGCCGTGCTCGCGATGTATCACGACCAAGGTCTTGCGGTATTGAAATTCGCGAGTTTCGGTGAAGGCGTCAACATCACGCTGGGGCTGCCGATGCTTCGCACCTCGGTCGATCACGGCACTGCGCTCGATTTAGCGGGCAAGCCGGGTATTGAGACGGGCAGTATGCGGGCGGCAATTGAATTAGCCATGCAATTGGCGCGTCATAAGATGCTCGCGCACTAACCATGCAGCCTTATCTCACCCAGCCACATGCCAAGAAAAGATTCGGCCAGCATTTTTTAACCGACCGACATTACATCGAACGCATTATTGATGCGATAGCACCAAAGCCAGATGATGTGATGATCGAAATCGGCCCCGGCCCGGGCGCGATCACCGCGCCCTTGCTCGACAAATTGAATTATCTCCATGCCGTCGAAATTGACCGCGATCTCGCGGTTGCATTGCGGGAACGCTTTCCAGCAGGGAGATTTTCGCTCCACGAGACCGACGTGCTTGATTTTGATTTCTCAATTCTGACCGGTCGCTTCCGCTGTGTCGGCAATTTGCCCTACAACATTTCCACGCCTTTCTTATTTCATCTCGCCACCTTCGAGTCCGCGCTCATCGACGGGACCTTCATGCTGCAAAAAGAAGTGGTTGATCGCATGGTCGCAGCACCCGATACCGAAGCCTACGGGCGACTTTCGGTGATGTTGCAATACCGATTCGCGATGAAACGGTTATTTGATGTGCCGCCCGGCGCATTTACGCCGCCGCCAAAAGTAAATTCCGCGATTGTGCGAATGACGCCATTACCCGCCACGCGATTGCGCGCGACAGACGACACCAGATTCGCGGCCATCGTCACGGCTGGCTTTGGTCAGCGCCGTAAAACATTAAGCAACACCCTAAAACCATTCATGACGGCGAGCGAAATTGAAGCGCTGGGGATTGATCCAAAGCGGCGTGCGGAAACATTATCGCTGGAGGAATTTGTGCGGCTCGCCGACGCGAGTTTGAGCGCGTAGATTTTAAAGTCTAATGTTGGCGCGCCGTGTGGAGTCTTTTTGTTCCAAACGGCAAGCTGGACGGACACTTTGCGTTTTCACTCGTGCCGCGCCGCGCCGCAAAAAGTTGACATCAATCAAGTGCGCGGCTATCCTTCGTGGCTAGCGTATTGCAAGTCTGGGGAGAGCGCGATTTAGTTACGAATCGCCGCCGAAGGCGCAACTCCCGGAACCGCTCAGGCCCACATACCTGGACTGCATAGCTACTCTGGAGAGCGCGTGGATTGTTCCTAACCCACGACACCGAAGGGGCACATGGTTTTCGCGTAGGCGAATCCCATAATCTCTCAGGTATCAAGGACAGAGGGGATTTGACGATTTTTCGTCAGATATCCTTTAACGTTCTTTTTTCCAGGAGCAGCATTTTGTCCACGCAACTTGCACTGCGGCGCACGCCGCTATACGAAACGCATCATCACCTCGGCGCCAAGTTGGTCGATTTCGGCGGCTGGGAAATGCCGCTCCACTACGGGTCACAAGTTGATGAACATCATGCGGTGCGCAAACACGCCGGCATGTTCGATGTATCACACATGTGCACCATTGAAG
This sequence comes from Burkholderiales bacterium, assembly GCA_038224475.1. GTDB lineage: Bacteria > Pseudomonadota > Gammaproteobacteria > Burkholderiales > Usitatibacteraceae > UKL13-2. The sequence goes on along the minus strand of JBBRFJ010000105.1, from coordinate 5,470 downwards.
TCGCCGGTCGCCAAGCCAAAGATTTCTTGCATTTAGCGCTGGCCAACAATGTATCGAAACTCAAAACGCCAGGTCGCGCCTTGTATTCATGCATGCTCAATGAGCGTGGCGGCGTGGTCGACGATTTGATCGTTTACTATTTTGATGACGTGACATACCGCCTCGTGGTCAATGCGGGCACCGCGCAAAAAGACATCGCGTGGCTGAATGCAATCATTGCAAACGAGAAATTCGATGTCGTCCTCACACCACGCGACGACGTCGCGATGATCGCCGTGCAAGGTCCCGCAGCGCGTGAAGCGGTATGGAACGTTTTAGAAAATTCGCGTGCTGCCACCGAGAATTTAAAACCATTTAACAGCGCGACAGTCGATGGCATTTTCATCGCGCGCACCGGCTATACCGGTGAAGATGGTTTCGAAATAATTTTGCCCGCTGTGCGCGCCGCAGAATTTTGGGCGCAACTTCAGAATGCCGGGGTAAAACCCTGCGGTCTGGGCGCGCGCGATACCTTGCGGCTGGAGGCAGGTATGAATTTATACGGCCAGGATATGAATGACACCACCACGCCGCTGGAATCCAATCTGGCATGGACGATTGATATGCTGACAGAACGAAAATTTATCGGTCGTGCGGCGCTAGAGACGGCGCCCACCCGCCAATTGGTGGGCCTGGTGCCGCTCGGCGCAGGCATTTTGCGGGGCCATCAAGTGGTACAAACGTCCAAGGGTAGTGGTGAAATCACCAGCGGCTCCTTTTCGCCCACCTTAAATATTTCCATCGCGTTTGCGCGCATCCCGGCCGGTGTGGCGATTGGCGATACGGTGCAGGCCGAAGTGCGCGGCAAATGGCTCGATTGCCGAGTGACTAAATTTCCCTTCGTACGGAACGGACAATCGTTAATCTGAGCCGGAACGGGCATTCGTTAATCTGAACTGCAACGAACAATCTTTAATTCATTTTCTCTGGAGACTTTCATGACCATCCCAACCAATCTTAAATACGCCGTCACCCACGAATGGGTTAAAGCCGAAGCCGATGGCACGCTCACGGTCGGCATCACTCATCACGCGCAGGACGCGCTCGGCGATCTGGTTTATATCGAATTACCGGCGGTTGGCAAACAACTCAAAGCAGGTCAGGAAGCGGTCGTGTTGGAATCGGTCAAAGCGGCGTCAGATGCCTATTCGCCGGTTGCCGGTGAAGTCATCGCGATTAACCAAAGCGTTGTGGATTCGCCCGAATCATTGAACGCCGCGCCCTATGACGCGTGGTTGTTTAAATTGAAACCGGCGGCCGATGCTTCACTGGACGGCATGCTTGACGCAGCCGGATACGCCGCCAATATTGGCGCCGCCTAGAATCACAATCCAAATTTGAGTTGGGACGTAAACATGAATCGTATTGAATTCGCAGCACTTGAAGCGCACGACGGTTTTATCGAGCGTCATATCGGCCCCTCGGCGGATCAACAACAGGCGATGCTCGCGGTGCTTAAACGCGACTCACTCGATTCACTGATTGATGAAGTAGTGCCCGCACGCATTCGCTCCCTTGACGCGCTGGCGCTGCCTTCCGCGCAAAACGAGCCGCCGGTGCTGGCCGCGATTAAAGCGATGGCCGCCAAAAATAAAGTATTCAAAAGTTATTTGGGCATGGGCTATTACGGCACGCATACGCCGAATGTGATTTTGCGCAACGTGCTGGAAAATCCAGCGTGGTACACCGCCTATACGCCATATCAACCCGAAATTTCGCAAGGCCGTTTGGAAGCGCTGATTAATTTTCAAACGATGGTGAGCGATCTCACGGGTTTGGATATTGCGAATGCGTCGCTGCTGGATGAGGCGACCGCCGCAGCAGAAGCGATGACCTTGGCGCGCCGTTTTGCGAAAGCCGATAGCAAGGTTTTCTTCGTTTCAAACCGCTGCCATCCGCAGACGATTGCTGTGATTCAGACGCGAGCGCAAGGATTCGGCATCGACGTCAAAGTGGGTGACGAGGCAACCGCGGTAAACGAGAATATCTTTGGCTTGCTGTTGCAATACCCCGCGTCCACCGGCCGTGTCATCGATTACCGCAATCTCATTTTGAGTGTGCAGGCCAAAGGTGCCGTCGTGGTCATGGCGGCGGATTTGTTGAGCTTGGCGCTGCTCACGCCGCCGGGTGAGTTGGGCGCTGACATCGCCATCGGTACCACCCAGCGTTTTGGCGTGCCGATGGGTTTCGGCGGCCCGCACGCCGCGTACCTCGCGTGCAAGGATGCATACAAGCGACAACTGCCGGGCCGCCTGGTGGGCGTATCGATCGATAACATGGGGAACCCCGCCTATCGCCTGACCTTGCAAACGCGCGAGCAACATATTCGCCGTGAAAAGGCGACGAGCAATATCTGCACCGCGCAAGTGTTGCTCGCGGTGATGGCGGGCATGTATGCGACCTATCATGGCCCCTCGGGCTTGCGCCGCATTGCGACCTATGTGAACCGCGTTGCTGCTACGTTCGCCGAGGGTTTGCGGGGCCTCGGTTTCACGCTTGCCGATGACGCTTTTTTTGACACTGTATTGATCGAAACGCGCGAAAAAACCGCGCAGATTCTAAGCAATGCACGCGCGTGTGAAATCAATGTGCGGTGCGTTGATGCGCATACGTTGGCGGTGTCAGTGGATGAAACCACCACCAAAACAGATATTGAAACTTTGTGGAAAGTCTTCGGCGGCGCGGACACCAAATTGTCCTTCGTTGAAATCGAAAAGCGCGCGAAGGGTTCATTGCCCGAAAGTTTGAATCGCACCTCTGCCTATCTCACGCATCCGGTTTTTAATCGCCACCATTCCGAGACCGAAATGCTGCGTTATCTGCGCAGCTTGTCGGATAAAGATTTGGCGCTGGATCGCACCATGATTCCGCTCGGCTCATGCACCATGAAATTAAATGCGACGGCGGAAATGATTCCGGTGACTTGGCCGGAATTCTCAAACATGCACCCGTTCGCACCCGAGGATCAGAGCATCGGCTACCGCGAAATGATTACGAGTCTTGAGAAATCGCTGTGCGAAATCACCGGCTACGATGCCGTCTCACTCCAGCCAAATTCCGGCGCGCAGGGCGAATTCGCCGGCATGTTGGCGATTCAGGCATATCACCGCGCGCGCGGTGAAGGCCATCGCCATATCGTGTTGATCCCCAGCTCCGCGCACGGCACCAATCCCGCGTCGGCGCAAATGGTCGGCATGGACGTGGTGGTGGTCGCATGTGACGCGGCGGGTAATGTGGATGTTGCGGATTTAACACGACTCGCCGAACTGCATAGCAAAAATCTCGCGGCCCTGATGGTGACGTATCCGTCAACGCAGGGTGTGTTTGAGGATGCGATTGTCGATATTTGCGATCTCATACACCTGCACGGTGGACAGGTGTATCTCGATGGCGCGAATATGAATGCGGTAGTGGGCGTTGCGAAGCCGGGCAAATTTGGTGCCGACGTTTCGCATTTGAATTTGCATAAAACATTTTGTATTCCGCACGGCGGCGGCGGCCCGGGCGTGGGTCCGGTGGCGGTGCGCGCGCATTTGGCACCGTATCTGCCGTCACGCGCTTTGAGCAACGCCGGTGTCGAAGCAAACCGTGCGCTAGGGAATGCATCGGCCGCGCCCGCCGTTGGGCCGGTATCGGCCGCCCCCTATGGTAGCGCAGGCATCCTCGCCATTTCATGGGCCTACATCGCGCTCATGGGCAGCGAAGGCCTCACGCAGGCGACCAAGGTGGCGATTTTGAACGCGAACTATATCGCGACACGATTAGCACCGCATTACCCGATTTTGTATTCAGGTCGCAACGGTTTGATCGCGCACGAATGTATTCTTGATGCGCGACCGCTAAAAGAAAAAAGTGGCGTCAGTGCAGAAGATATCGCGAAGCGTTTGATCGATTACGGTTTTCATGCGCCGACCTTATCGTTCCCGGTGGCGGGAACGTTGATGGTCGAGCCGACGGAAAGTGAATCAAAATTCGAGCTGGATCGTTTTATCGACGCGATGATTTCGATTCGACAAGAGATTCGCGCGATTGAAGAAGGCAAGCTGGATCGCGATGACAATCCGCTCAAGAACGCGCCGCACACCGCGCAGGTGATGATGGCCGAATCATGGGTTCACGACTACACCCGCGAAATGGCGGCTTTCCCGTTGCCCGTGATCAAGCAGGCCAAATACTGGCCGCCGGTCGGGCGCGTAGACAATATTTACGGAGACAAAAACGTGTTTTGCAGCTGCCCCCCGCTGTTGACGTATCAGACGGATTTGGTAGAAGCGGCGGAGTAAACCCTAGTATTGGCGGGGCGTTTGAGGCTTTTATGCTTTAAGCGCTGCCCTGATGCTAGGGTTTTAACATTTATTTTTCGTAGGCTGGTTTCTGCAGTGTTGAATAAAGCTACCTCACGGACTGCTAAAACGCGCGAAACCGATGATCGTTCTGATCGAGTTCGGTCTTTAGTAAAGCGTAGTTCGAACACATCCGCTCCACCTCTGCCCAAAAATGTGCCGAGTGGTTCATGTGCCGCAAGTGGCTCAATTCATGGCACACCACATAGTCGATCAGCGCGGGACGCGCTTTCATCAGGCGCCACGAGTAGCGAATTTCACGCCGCGAATTGCAGCTTCCCCAACGGCTGTTGGCGCTCGATAAAAACACGCGTGGTGGCGTGAGCTGATGAAGTTTTGCATAGAAAAAAGTGCGCTGCGCCAAATGCGGCAGCGCCTGCTTTTTGTACCAGTTCACCACCGCCGCCTCGGCCTGATGCGCGATCGCATCGGCATCGTTAATGGGGGCTTTTACATGCACGAACAAATGCGACTGAACTTGCTCTACTCTGGTTTTAGCCGCGCCCGCATCAATCATTAACGTCACTGGCTCGCCCAAGAATGAAAGCGTCGCGCCTGTTTCCCAACGCTGCGGCGTTATTTTGCGATGCGACCATTCGCCGAGTTTTTTTAAGACCCAGCTGCTGTTTTTGCCGATCAAATCTTCCACCGCTGAAATCGGCGTTGTCAGCGATGCGGCCACCGTCATGCCGCTGCCGTCAATTTTTAGCCCTACGCCACGCCGCCCGCGCCGTCGCACCAGCAGGTAATCCACGGTGCGGCCATCCAGCGCGATGGACCGCTCTACCGGCTCTGCACGGGCAGGCGGGTTAGGTGCGACGGCACGTCCACCCTTGCGGGCGCCCTTGCCTAAAGTGGGGCGCGGCGCACTGATCTCGCTTCCGGCGAGATCAACGAGCGGTTGGAGGAAGCCGGGCCATTTCATTTTCGATCCATGCTTCAACTTGCCTAATTATTTCAAGCGAAGTCTTATCTTTAGTTTCAATCACGGGGCCGATACTCATGGTGACGGTGCCGGGCCGTTTGATGAAAGCATTGCGCCGCCATAGCTCACCCGCGTTATGCGCAATCGGCACAATAGGTACATC
>JBBRFJ010000104.1:0-9719 GCA_038224475.1 Burkholderiales bacterium | reverse complement strand
GGAAACCAAAATCTGGACGGCTGAAGACCCGGTTGAAATCACCCAAAAAGGGCTGCGCCAAGTGCAGATCAACCGTAAAGTCAGCGATTTTGCGACCATCATGAAAGCGTTTTTGCGCGCCGACCCGGACATCATCATGGTAGGCGAAATGCGCGATGCGGAGACGACTCACATCGGCATCGAGGCCTCGCTGACCGGCCATCTGGTGTTCGCCACGCTGCATACCAACTCCGCGCCTGAGGCCGTGACGCGGCTGCTCGATATGGGGATGGACCCGTTTAATTTTGCCGATGCGTTGATTGGGATATTGGCCCAGCGTCTGGCCAAGCGGCTGTGTAAATGCAAAGAGGCCTATCACCCGGATGCAGAAGAGCTCAAGCTTTTCCTCACCGAATACACCAGCGATTTGCGCCACACCGAGGCATGGAAAAAAGATCCGGCGGGTGAGGCCAAAATGCTTTATGCGTCATGGCTTGAAACTTATGGCGATGGTGAGAAGCTCACTTTTTATCACCCGAAAGGCTGCGACATTTGCGCAGGCACGGGTTACAAAGGTCGAGTAGGTCTGCATGAATTGATGGTCGCCAGTGATTCGATCAAGAGGCTGATTCAAGAGAACGCCCGCGTTTCAGATTTATTTGTCACCTCCGTAGAGGAGGGTATGACCACGCTCAAAATGGACGGCATGGTGAAAGTCATGATGGGTGTCACCGACATGAAACAGGTGAGGGCGGTGTGCATCAAGTAGCGGCCACCACGCACGAGTTTAACGCGCTCGATGCACTCGAGTTTCTGAACGAGGCTGGCGCCGCCTTAAGCCAGGAAAAAGACATCAACCGTCTGCTAGAGATTATTCTCACGGCCGCGACAAAAATCACAAACGCGGATGGTGGCACTCTTTACCGACTGATCGACGGCGAGCTCAAATTCGAGATCGTACTAAACAAAAGCCTGAAGATTCAGTTGGGCGGCACAACGGGCAATCCGATTCCATTCCGGTCCCTGCCTCTGCACCATCCGGATGGCACTCCGAATAATTCCATGATTGCCGCCTATGTCGCGCTGGAAGGCAAATCTGTCAATATTGCGGACGCTTATGTGGCGGATGGATTTGATTTTTCAGGGACGCGCAATTTCGATAAGCAAACGGGCTACCGTTCGACATCGTTTCTTACCATCCCGATGGAGAACCACGAAGGCGAGATCATCGGCGTGCTGCAGCTGCTGAATGCGCAGGCTCGGGCACATAACCGCACTAATGACCCCGTACATGACGGTTTCGGAAAGGTCATTGCGTTCACGCCAGAGGATCAGCGTCTTGCAGAATCACTCGCCTCGCAAGCCGCCATCGCACTGACCAATCGCATGCTCATCACCCAATTGGAGATTCTGTTTGAGTCCCTGATTCAGCTTATTAATACCGCCATCGACGACAAATCCCCTTATACCGGCGGGCATTGCGAGCGCGTACCAATGCTGACCATGATGATTGCAGATGCGGCCAGTAACTCGGTGGATGGCCCGCTAGCGAGTTTTAACATGACTGAGCGTGATCGTTATGAACTTAAGATCGCGGGGCTGCTGCACGATTGCGGCAAAATCACCACGCCGGTCCATGTAGTAGACAAAGCGACCAAGCTGGAAACCATTTTTGACCGGATTGAGTTTGTCGCGCAGCGCTTTGAGATTTTAAAGCGCGATGCAGAGATAAGCATGCTGCGCGAGCAGCTTAGCGCCAAGCTGAATGGCGGCGACACTACGATTACGGAATCGGAACATTTGTCGAAACTTAAGCAAATTGACGATGATCGTTCCTTCCTGCGCCGCATGAATGTTGGCGGCGAACGCCGAGATGAGCAAACGCTGCAATCTGATTTGGCGCGAATTAAGCAAATCGCAGCACAAACCTTTGTCGATGAACGCGGCGCTGTCGCTCCCCTGCTGAGCCAGGACGAAGTGACTTGCCTGAGCATCGTCGCGGGTACGCTGACTGGTGCAGAACGCGGCGTGATCAATCACCACATAGACGCCACCATTAAAATGCTCGAGGCGCTGCCTTGGCCGAAACATCTTAAGAACGTCCCTGAATATGCGGGCGGTCATCACGAACGTATGGATGGTCGCGGCTACCCACGCGGCCTAACGCGTGAGCAGATGAGCATTCCTGCGCGGATCATGGGTATTGCTGATATTTTTGAAGCCCTCACCGCGCGTGACCGCCCTTACAAGCCCGGTAAACCGCTTAGCGAGTCCCTCCATATTCTCGGTAACTTCAAACTGAATGGACACATCGATCCCGATTTATTTGATTTGTTCGTGCGCGAGAAAATTTATCTGAGATACGCCGAACAGTTTTTGGATGCCGAGCAGATTGATACAGTGAACGAGGCGGCGATTCCGGGGTATGAGGCAGCTAGATAGCCATTCTTGACTATATGCGTCGCAGACACGCTGACGCTACGAGTGAAAGACCGAAACGCTCAAATCGTATGAATTGGCTGGCCAATTGATCCATTTAAGCCACGTAAACCGGATCCCATCCGAATAGTCTGTACAGGCTTAATTTTTGTCAGTGTCTTGCGACGTTGTCCATTTTAAACAGCAATAAGACTGCCGAAAATGGTCACAAAGTGCGTTTTAGCTACACGCGGCGGCGCGCAAATGCGCAAAACTCGTTGCCCAACAAAGATTTACCGTATGTCGCTGCGCAACGACGATGTGAATTCGTTCACTAATTCGCGCGCCTGGCATCGTCTGCCAGAAATTCGCCCCTGTGATTGGCACGTTTAAGTGCATGAAAAATAACAAGTAAATTTGCCGAAACATTTGTTTTCAAATCTAAGCCCAAAGCTGGCCCGAACAAACCCCCTTATTTTTTCCCTTGGCACAGCGGTTGCATATATGTCCCCGCAAGAATAACAAGTCGTACGAAATTCAAATCAACCAAACTGGAGCATCAAATGAAAAAAGTTCAAGCAGGTTTTACACTTATCGAACTGATGATCGTTGTCGCGATTATCGGTATTTTGGCCGCTATTGCAATTCCACAGTATCAGACGTATATCGCTAAGTCGCAGGTTACTCGTGCGATGGGCGAGGCTGGCTCAGTTAAAACGGCAGTTGAGACGTGCGTATTGAATGGGAAAACGACCGTTGGTGTCACTCTCACCACGGATTGTGACCCGCAAGCAACGGGCTCAAGTATCCTATTTGGGGCCACGCAAGTCGGAGCAACTCTACCGACAGGTACAGGCGTTCCGCAAGTAGCGGCCGCTGCTCTTGCGGCTGGCACTCCTACCATCATCGCAACGTTTGGCAACAGTGCTGCTGCAGCGCTGACGAATCCAGCTGGGCAAACTGTTACTTGGGCCCGTACGACTGATGGGTCATGGTCGTGTACGACTTCAGCATCTGTTTTGCAGAAATTCAAGCCAGTAGGCTGCCCATAACTTGCAATATGCTCGTAGAGCAAAAACGCGGCTCTAGCCGCGTTTTTGATTTAGACGGTTGAGTTTGGCTATCCTGCCACAACGACCAAGGGCTGATCTGAGTTTTCCGGCTTCGTCGGAAAGGTATATATGCGTCATGTAAAAGGGTTTACGCTCGTTGAGCTGATGGTAGTGGTAGCCATCGTTGGTATCTTGGCCGCTATTGCCGTGCCTCAATACCAAACTTATGTCGTAAAAACCCAAGTCACAAGAGTTATGGGGGAGGCTAGCTATGTAAAAAATGTGGTGGAGAACTGCATCACGGATGGAAAAACGTCAATTGGAATAGCTAACGGGCAATGTGATCCGCAGGCTCCTGGTTCGAACTTAATGTTTGGGCCAACTCAAGGTGGTCCAATTCCAGTAGATACAGGAACTCCACAAATAACACCCGCAGCAATCGGTCTGACGCCTACAATCACGGCGACATTCGGAAATTACGCCTCAAGGATTTTACAATCACCTCCGGCCGCTCAGGTCGCTTGGACGAGAACAACGACTGGGTCTTGGTCATGTACCTCTATAAATGTAGCGGCGAAATTTAAACCGGTGGGCTGTCCATGAAACATGTTTTTGTCTATAGGCGACATTTAGTTGTCGAACATAATCACGGAACGATAGGTACACAATAGTTTCAAACAGCGAGTAAAAAATTTAGGATATGAACTCAAGTCCATTATCAAATGACGAACCGGAACGGTTTTCGCGCTGGGGAGCTGCAGGTGTTCATCTCTTTATAAGCGTATTAATAGCCTTTGCAGTCGTGGTTATGATGTTATTTATTTGGTATCCGCGTCCGTACTTTCAGGCAATGGGCGGAGGTGGGTTGCTTATGCTGGTGACCGGCGTGGATATAGTTCTCGGCCCACTGATTACGTTGGTCATTTTTAACACAAAAAAGAAATCACTTAAATTCGATTTAATGTGTGTTGCGGCAATGCAAACAGTGGCATTAGCTTATGGTGTATCAACGATGTTTCAAGCACGACCGGTTTACACCGTTTACACAAGAGAACGTTTTGACGTGATTGTAGCTGCTGATACGGATGTTTTAGAACGAGCGAAAGTGACGGATCCAGTATTTAAATCATTGCCGCTTAACGGCCCGCGGATTGTGGCAATGGAATCGCCGAACGATATAAAAGAGGTACAGCGTATGCTTGCTTCAGGACTTGATTCCCGAGCCTTCTCGCAGCACTACGTTACCTACGATTTAAAGGCAAAAGAAGCCGGCTTAGCGAGCATGAGGCTTGCCGATTGGGAAAAAAAGCATCCCGATTCAATTGCGAAACTTCGAATTTTCCTCTCGGAAAGCGCACTCGATGAATCAAAAGTCGGCTTCCTTCCGCTCTATACAAGAAACGAGGATATGACTATCGTTCTGGATCGTGAAACTGGCAAAGTTTTAGCTATTGCGCCCGTTTCGCCTTAGTTATTGAGTCAATGCTGTAGTCGTTCTAGCGAACCGCTGCGACGGGGCGAATCGATCTTACTTTCAAACGCCACTCGTTTAGCAGCGCCAAATCGGCTTTCTGTAACTGGTTCACTAGATTATTCGACTCGCTCGCATCATTAATCAAATTAAATGCAAATTCCTCGCCTGATCTCGTTTCGAGCCAATATTTCCAAACCGCGGCAGAGTCGCGAGCATCAATCAAACCAATTGAGCTGCCCTGTTGAAAATAGCTGAGCCTGGGTTGGATCTCTTCCTGTAACGCGACGCCTTTCCAATTTTCGGGTTTGGGCATTTGGAATTCATTAAGCACTGTGGGGGCGATATCAATTTGTGAAGTTACCTTTCGCGAGGTGGCTAATTTGGGCGGCAAATATCCGTAGGAAAGCATCACCATCGGAATTTTTATCATTGCTTCTCGCACGCCTTTTGCGTGACTGTATTCGCCGTGCTCGCCCAACGCCTCGCCGTGGTCGCCGGTGATTATGACGAGCGTGTTTTCAAGATATCCTTTCACTTTCAGTGTTCCTAAAAGCTTGGATATAACATCGTCCATTTGCAACACGCCGTTGTCGTAATAGTTGATCGCATTTTCTGGTTTGAGCGTAGCGCGGTTGAAACCGATTGAATAGTTTGTAACCGGCGTGAATTTCACGAACGCTTTTTCGCGTTCGCCTAGAGGATGCGCTGACATCAGATGAAACTGGAACATAGTAGGGGTGCCAGTCCAATCTCGAAGCTCTGCGGCCTTTGAAAGTACCCAACGATCACTATTCATATACTTGGCGGTTGGGTCAGACCCATCGATGTAGCTGTCAACATTTCCGTAGAGATTGCGCAGCCCATAAAAATTGGTATGGTCTCCACCCAGAATCAAGTTGACTTGATAGCCATGTGCTTTGAGAACTTGTTGCATCGTAAACGGACGCGCTGACACCTCATGAAAATATTTTGAACTAGCGAGGCTGAAAAGTCCGCACGCCGATTCTGCGCAGGACGCTCTCATGCCTTGCGCAATTCGAACATTTCCACTTTTAGCCAGATTGTTAAGATTTGGCGTCGTGTCGCGTTTGTAGCCATAAAGCCCGAGATGGTCGGGCCGCAATGCGTCAACCACAATTAAGACAAGGTTTTTCTTATCCGCATTTGGATTCGGCACATATGCCGAGCGCACGGAATCCTCGATCTTGTCCAACTTTGCCGTGCCTTTGATATCGCGCGCTTGTCCTGCAAACGTTTGAACACCGTCGTTAGGAAAGAAGGTCGTAATGATCGGTTCCGTATTTTCGCGTGTAGGGAATTTGAATGTACCAAATACTTTAAGTCCGGACGCGGCCATTGCTCCGAGTGTGCAGATAAGCACAATTTTCCGCGGGGCGGATGCGACTAATTGATTTGGCCAATCTAATCTTCGTAAATACCACCAAGTAAACGTAACGAACAAGGCAAACAGAAAAACCAGCGCGCCCGCCGAAAGTACGAGAGATATGCCAAGTGCGTCCGCCAGCGCAGGCGACTGCCGCGCGTAACTCGAAATAAGATCCCAAGAAATTACTTGTCCCCATGCATCAAGGCCGGTCAACACAAGTGGATAGTAGAGGGTTGCACAAACTGCTAGCGAGGCGGCTAGAGCGATACACACAGCCCGAGCGAGTATGCTCGTAGGAAAGTAGAGCGCCAGTAAAATCCGCAGGGACGAGAAAATTAAGAACGTCAGGAGCACTAGCGATAAATGGGCAGGAATGGCCGCCGAAGATGACGCGGAATACCCAATATAGAAGTACAGAAAAATTATTGGTAGCAACAGCCAAAAAAGCGCGTCTAATGCACCAACTAGTAATGCGTGTCTAACGCTTGGGCTAAACATTGCGGATCTTCACCAATTTGGAAAGACCGAAAATATTGGCATTGACTACTTCGATTACCTGCCAGTCGTAACGCGCGATTTGTTCTTCATAATTAAAGTCAGACCGAAACCCGACCTTATCTGCAAAAGATCGAACGGCTTGCTCAAGAAACCACCAAAATTGACTTCCACTGAAATGATTTAAGATAAAGATTGTGCCGCCTTTACGGCAAACTCGACGTATTTCCTTTATGAGGATTTCCGGATTCGGCGTCACCGAAAGGACGTAGGGTACTGTGACGCAGTCGAATGATTCGTCCGGAAAATCAATTTTTTCCGCGTTCATATCAATAAGCTCAATTTCTTGAGGGAGGAGCATTGAAGCGCGCAGCTTGGCTACAGAAAGCATTTCTTTCGAGAGGTCGATACCTACGATTTTGGCTTTCCTAGGGTATCTAGACAGCATCAACCCTGTACCTACTCCCACCTCCAAAATCGTGCTTGGTTCTTCAGCACATACAAAGCCAGCTAATTTGTTGCGGCCATTTTGGAGCACCGCTCCAAAGAGGCTATCGTACATGGGGGCATAACGGCGGTAGGTGTTCGCAACATCTTCGGGGGTGATTGATTTCATGTTTTTGAATAATTTACGCAAGATTTCCTTTGCGTTTAGACCTCTAGCCGAAGGTTCCTAACGGTTTTGCTTGAAAGCGGCCTGTATTTGCGAACGCAGTCGTTTTATACAACAGCGTGTTCTTGGCTAAACCATAATTTTAGACTATGGCGCTTGTATGGAAACGCGAGGAGCTTATCATTTCTTCTCTGGCTAACATCTTCTTTTTTTATTCAAACTCTCCCAGATTTTGGGACATTGCTTTGTAAGAACCCGAGATGATGCGAATTAAATGTAAAGTCCGCCGCCGAGATATTTTTGTTAGCAACATGTGCTTATGGTGTGAATATATTAAAACGTTAGTACCGGTGAGCTTAAGCAGCCATCTTTCCTTCAAAAGCCGCGCTTCCGCTAGTGCGTTACACGCAAAGATATGATGAGCGATCTTTTCTCCGACGATCCAAACGCTGGCATAAATACGCTGGACTATAAAAAAGGCGTGAACACACCGCTCGCGGAGCGCCTGCGTCCGCGCACGCTCACTGCGGTGATCGGTCAGGAGCACCTTACTGGTGAAGGCATGCCGTTACGGATTGCGTTTGATTCCGGCAAGCCGCATTCGATGATTTTGTGGGGCCCGCCGGGTGTGGGTAAAACCACCATTGCGCGGCTGATGTCGACAGCATTCGAGGCTGATTTTATTGCGCTCTCGGCGGTGTTGTCGGGGGTAAAAGAAATTCGCGAGGCGATTGAACGCGCGACCATGAATCGCAATAATTTAAATCGGCGCACGATTCTATTTGTGGATGAAGTACATCGCTTCAATAAAAGTCAGCAAGATGCATTTCTACCGCATGTGGAGTCCGGCCTCGTTACGTTTATTGGCGCCACCACCGAAAACCCATCGTTTGAGCTAAACAACGCGTTGCTGTCGCGCGCAGCGGTTTATGTATTGAAATCGTTGGCTGATGATGCGCTGCACACCATGCTGGGAATGGCTCTGAGCGCGGTTTTGCAGGGTATTGATGTACCCGATGCCACGACCAAGCATCTGGTTGCGATGGCGGATGGCGACGGTCGGCGCTTGCTAAATTTGGTTGAACAGCTGGCCACTGCAGTGGAGAATAAAAAAATCACCCGCGTCGACGTGCCCTTCATTGAAAGTGTACTTGCACGGGCAGCGAAACGATTCGACAAGGGCGGTGATAATTTTTACGATCAGATTTCAGCGCTGCATAAAAGCGTGCGCGGCTCTGATCCTGACGCGTCACTTTATTGGTTTTGCCGCATGCTCGACGGCGGTGCCGATCCGCGTTATCTTGCGCGGCGTTTGATTCGCATGGCGGCTGAAGATGTCGGCTTGGCTGATCCGCGCGCGCTCGAAATGACAATGACTGCCGCCGCCGTGTACGAGCGGCTGGGGTCGCCCGAAGGCGAATTAGCGTTAGCTGAAGCGGTGATTTATTTGTCGGTCGCCGCAAAATCGAATGCGGTTTATGCGGCCTACAACGAAGTGCGCGCTTTTATCAAGCAAGATGAATCGCGCCCGGTACCGATGCATATTCGCAACGCGCCGACCAAGCTTATGAAAACGCTCGGTATGGGGGCTAATTATCGCTACGCGCATCAGGAAGAGGGCGCCTATGCGGCGGGCGAAACGTATCTGCCCGACGGTGTTGAGAAACCAAATTGGTATCGGCCCACGGATCGCGGCCTCGAGGCGAAAATTGCAGAAAAACTTGCGCAATTACGCGAGCTTGATTCAAAATACAACAAATGAAAACGAATCTCTCCTATTGCTTGCCGGTTCAGGTTTACCGAGACGGCAATCCTTCCAGCCGCTCCTCTCGCATCGTTCCCTCGCGATCTAGGTAGCGCCGCCTGCGCCGCTGTAATTTCTGGGCGAAAGCGTGCGCTCGATCCAGTCAACGATCATCCACTTCCAAGCTCTCAGTCTGAGCGCTTTTTGCGATGAGCATCAAACATTTGTACGCCAATGCTAGACTGAATGACAATTTGAGTGGGTGGACAGAACACTAAATAGTTGAATCGAAAAACAGGAAACCATGATGTTAGACCTCCAACAGCTCCGCAAAGATTTACCCGCCGTCGTCGCTGGATTGGCGCGACGCAATGTCGTCTTCGACGAAGCGCAATTTCGCGTGCTCGAAGACGAACGCAAAAAGCTCCAGATTGAAACTGAAGAATTGCAAGCCAAGCGCAATGCCGCCTCGAAACAAATCGGCATGATGAAAGGCAAAGGCGAAGACACGACCGCGGTGATGGCAGAAGTTTCGGGCTGGGGTGATATTCAAAAGT
>JBBRFJ010000103.1:0-9873 GCA_038224475.1 Burkholderiales bacterium | reverse complement strand
CGGTGATGCCTGTTCGCAGATCTGTTGACAGATATGCAACAGCTTCAAGCTCCCATCTTGGATCTCGCCAATATCAACGTCTGTACGCTGGCATACATAACCTTTGTATAGCCACAACGAATAATCGATTGATACCGGCCGGTGGAGGCGGTCCTGAGCGGGCCTAATGGAGCACGGCCAATGTGGATTTTTATCGAACACTGGCGCGATGAGATTGCATTCGCGAACAGACACGCATGACTGGCGCTTTAAAACTTGACTTTAGAATCTATCTATTCATCGTGTAAAGAAAGCTACCAACTTATCGCTGACAGGGTAATCGGTGACGTCATCGCAGAATCGGCGCTGCTAAGCCGAACAACCTAGCCGGATATGTCAGTGGGCTTCGAGCGGTTGGTTAAGGGTAAAGGGTTAGGGGCTAGCGTTATTTCCAGCGACGTGTGCGGCGCTTTTTGCATGGAGAACAAACCACGCGGTTTGGCACGAATGAATCCAATTGAAACGTTGCGTCACGAATAATGAATTAATGGGCAAGCTAGGTTGTCGTTAATGGCCATCTCGACTGATGTCAAGCGAGCGCGTTAAGGAGAGAGCGTAGTGACCACCCGAGTGGACGGTCTCAGCCAGGCCGAAGTGAGTGACCGGCCGCAAAAAGACCAGGTCAACCGCACAGCCGAGCACTTCAAGCAAGACCACCGTCAAGACTCGATTCGCTGCCTACCCCCGCAATATGTCGAGAAATGATCAGCGTCTCACTTAACAAACCAGTGCCCATCGGATGAGTCGCATCAAAAATGAGGCATTGTGCAAGCACCCCGGAGAGCTTAGCCGGTTCTGCTTCACCAATCCCGCAATTAAGCCGGGTCAATTGTGCAACATCGTAAGCGGCCGCGACAGCTCGCTGCCTATTCCTCCCGATACCAAGCCTTCAACAAGTCATACATCAGGCCATCCTTCATCCAAACCGCGCCAATTGGGTTGGGCGCTTGATTCGTCATTAGGACGACTACCCGCGGCCTCTTGGTATCGACCATGAGTGATAGTTTGAAGGTGCCGATCTCGCCTTCCCGTGAAAGCATCTGCGGTGCGGGCCGGGGTGGGGTTGGAGTCGCCTGATTTGGCGTCGGCTTCGGAGCTTCTATTTGTAGCGGAAACACCCACGCGCCGAGTGCGACGTAGCCGAGTTTGCTGTTACCCGTCAACATAATCTGAGTGGATTCTGGCGACAGCAATTTACCGCGGGTGAGTGCTAAGGCAAATTTGGCCAGATCGCTCGCATTCGAATACATCGCGCCCGCAGCGCCGAAATTTTCAATCGCAATATTTGGTTCTGGCACAAACCTACCCTCAAGAAGCTCGTAGCCTTTAAGAATCGCTCGCTGCGATTTGTTGGCTCTAAGTTGATGGTTATCGTTGCTAAGCATTCCGGTGTTTTTCAAGTCAAGTGGATTAGAGATTTTTATTTTGAGAATCTCGGCGAACGGCTTTTTGTACACTTTCTCCAGCACGCGCTGCACCACTAAATAATCGCCATTGTTGTATTTGAATTTTGAGCCCGGAGAAAATCCGAGCGCACCTTTCATCCGTTCGCGAATCACAAATTTTGGGTCGGCGAACCGCGCGCTTTTGGTCAGATAGAAAGCGCCGATTTCATCATCTTTCACATCCTCACCCGCCGGATCAGGTAAGCCAGACGTGTGTTGGAGCAGCTGTCGAAGCGTGATTTTCCGCGCGCTTTCTGCCGCAAGCTCGGTACCGTACACGCTTACATGCTCATCAAGCTTGACCAGCCCCTCATCTACCGCCTTCATGACCAACGTGGCGGCAAATAGCTTGGTGATGGAGGCGATGCGGAAGCGCTCGTCAGATGCATGTGCGACTTTCTGCTCACGATTAGCGAGCCCAAACGACTGCTGAATTAATACGCTTTCCTCTTCCTGCGCCCACACCACGCCAACGAAGTTTTTGTCCTCCGCGTATTGCTTGACGACCGCAGCAAGCTTATCGGTCACCGCAGAATCAGTCGCGAATGCGGACATAGATAAAGCACAAGCAATACTGCCAAACACTAGTACCAGAGCGGCTCTCCAGCCATTTCTCATGGGCGTCGTTAATGTCGGCGTGGCTGGAGCAAGTTTAAAATTAAATTTCATATCGACATATCCCTCAACATTTTTGACGCATCGCGGCTCGCGACTAATTGTGTGCCATCACGCATATGAATTTGCAACTGCGATTGCTCGTCGGCTTTCATCGAGTCAACGTATTCCAGATTAACAATCGCGGATCGATGTACGCGTACAAACTTGGCGGGGTCGAGCCTACCCTCGAGTTCAGAGATGGCGATGCGCACCAGAAATGTCGTTTTACGGGCCGCGATCATGGTGTATTTCGAGTCGGATTTGAGGTATTCGATTTCATCGGTTGAGAGCGGAAAAATGCGGCCACGGTCACGCACCAAAACACGAGTCAGCTGCGTTTGCTCGCGCGATACGGTTTGCGCCAACGTCTGCTGCAAATCATCTCCGGATGGTTTCGCTTCGTTTTCAAACAGTCTTGCTACGGCGGTGTCAAAACGTTCGCGGGAAAATGGTTTCAGCAAGTAATCCACCGCATTCAATTCAAACGCAGTGACCGCATATTGATCGTAGGCGGTCGTGAAGACGATTTCAGGCAGGTGGGTTAGGCGCTTCACTACCTCGAGCCCCGTCATCTCCGGCATTTGGATATCCATCAACGCAATATCGGGCTTGAGTGTGTTGATACCTTGAAGCGCAGACGCCCCATCGGCCGCTTCACCGATCAGAGACAGCTGTGGATGTGCGGTCACCCAATCGCGCAGCGTCTCGCGGGCCAGCGGTTCGTCTTCCGCGATAAATACAGTTTTGGTTTGCATAATTTATGTTTAAAAAATAAAGTTTATGAAAGCTAAGAAGTGTCTCGATGAATCTTTTACTGCCCCGCCAATGGAATCAGCATGTGAACGCGAAAGCCAGCGCCCGGTGAGGTACGAATATTGAATGCGGCGCGGTCACCGTATTCCAGCTTTAACCGCCGCTCCACCGTGCGCACACCAAGTCCGGAGGATTGGCTCATCGTCTCTTCATTACAACCCGGTCCGTCATCAGTGACCGCAATGTCAATTTGCTGACTACGAGTATCGAGACGTGCGCTGATCGTCAAGTTCCCGCGTTGGCTGCGCGGGTTGAAGGCGTGCTTGATGCTGTTCTCCACCAGCGGTTGCACACTAAGCGCAGGCACCAAATGCGATTCTGCCGCGGCATCAATTTGCCAATCGATGCTTAACCGGTCGCCCAAACGCAGCGCTTCCAGATCAAGATAATCGCGGACAAATTGCAGCTCATCTGCCAGCGTGACCATATCCACGCCGCTCTTTTCGGTTTCCAACACATAGCGGAGCATGTCGGAAAACTTGAGCAAGGCCGTCTCAGCAGCTTTCGCGTCTTTGCGGGTGAGCGCAATGATTGAGTGCAGGGTGTTGAACAAAAAATGGGGATTAAGTTTATTGCGCAGGGCAACCAATTCAGAGCGCGTCAGCAGGGTTTCGGCCTGCGCCGTCGCGATGGCCTGCTTGCGCGCGGCGTCGACGGCACGTACCGCATGAAACACCCCCGCCACCACCGCATACAACATCAGCCCCCACATCGCCTGCCATACAAAAAAACTTTGTGCAGCCTGACGCGCACTTTCGGGACTAAAAGCATAGGTGGCAATGACAAAGATGATGGCGTGCCAGGTGATAACGAACAGCACTGCGCCAATGGTATGAAACATGACCGCTGGGAGCGGGCCGCTACCACGTCTATCCAGCCAGCCAGTAAACGGCCATACCAATGCCAGCAGCAACGGTGCTGGCCCCAGCGACCACGCCGCGCCGAATAACGCGTCAAAGACCTGCAGCTCACCTTTAAATACGGCATTTCCCTGAGTCGCAGCCGCATAAAACAAAATAAGTGGCACCCAGCCTGCTGCGTAAAGTAACCAAAATCGGCGCATTGTCATGTTATTACTCGAAAGAATTCAATGAGTAATTGTCGCGCAAGTTTCCGACTAGTTCATCAGCGCTGGTGCGAATTGAGGGAATAAAGTCTTGAACGGCAAGATTTGTCGAACCAGCACGCTGCTACGGCGCGTCAAGCTCAATATCGACCTGATGCGAGAAAGCCAATAAGCTCAGCGTTACTCAAATCTGAAATGATGATGGGCCACGTCGAAGCAGCCTCGCCGAGCCAAATACCGGGCTATGAATCGGTGACGTAACCGCTATTTGAAATAGACCGCGCCTAGGTTTTGAGCAGCGCTAATTTCTCAAATTTTCCGTGCAAAATTTTCGTAGAATCTCCTGTCCACCACTGGTCAATGACTGAGGCGTAAAGGCTGCGGAAATCAACCGCAAAGGTGAGGTTGCCACTGCCATCCAGACGGTTTAATTGCGGTGCCTGACCATAGAGGCCGCCATTGACGCGGCCACCGGTGACAAAATGAGCGCTGGCGGTGCCGTGATCGGTGCCGCCGCTTTGATTTTCTTTGGGGCGGCGGCCAAATTCGGAATACGTCATCACCATGGTCGAATCCCAGCGATTCAGCTCGATCATCGCGGCTTTGAACGCACTGATTCCTTCGGCGAGTTCTTTGAGCAGATTCGCATGCGTGCCGAGCTGGCCCGCATGCGTGTCGAAGCTGCCCAGCGTCAGGCGGATGGTTGCCATCCCGGCATTACTGGCGACCATTTGCGCGGCCGTACGCACTTGATTGCCGAACCCGCTTTTTGGGAATTCAGTTTTAAATTGATGGTTTGTGTTCAGCTTGGAGGCGGCGTGAACAATATCGCTTTCCACGGACATGATGTGCTTTAAGGCAGCGTTACGCTCATCGCCTTTGGGCTGCGCAAGCTTTGCCTGTCGCAAGAACTGCTGCGTATCCGCCAGCGTAATTGAGCGCACGCCGACCCCCGATAGCGGGCCCATATTGCTCGAGCCGACGACAACGCCATCGGCCGCGAATTGCCTCGGTACCGGTGCCGCAGCGAAGGTACGCGCCAGCCAGCCCGCGTCAAGATACTCCTCACTTCTTGAAGCCGTATCCCATATATCGATCGATCTAAAATGAGATAAATTGGGCAGCGGGTAACCCACGCCCTGCACCACCGCCAGCTCTTTGTTTTGCCACAGCGGCATCAGCGGATTCAGGCTGGGATGCAGGCCTTCGCGGTCAGAAATTTTAATCACTTGATCGCTGGCGATGGCGATCCGGGGACGCAGCTTCGCGTATTCAGCATCGGTATAAGGAATGACCGTATTCAAACCGTCGTTCGCGCCCTTTAGCTCAATGAGCAACAATAAATTTTTGTACGGGGAGTTATTGAGGAGATTGCTGTCCCGTGCCGCGTTTGCTAAACCCGGCACCACTACCGACGAGGGCGCGGCCCACGCTACACCTTGATATTGCCCCACCACGTGCGCACCTGCGGCGATTAAGCTTGATGTTAAAAAATTGCGCCTGTTCATTGTTTTTCTCCTCCAGATTCGTATTGAGCCAGGCTTCTTTATTTCAATTGGTACGCGGGGTCTGCGACCAGCTGGCGCGCCCAGTCTGCGGGTTTGTTACTTGGCGCGT
Source organism: Burkholderiales bacterium (assembly GCA_038224475.1). GTDB lineage: Bacteria > Pseudomonadota > Gammaproteobacteria > Burkholderiales > Usitatibacteraceae > UKL13-2. The sequence goes on along the minus strand of JBBRFJ010000103.1, from coordinate 4,236 downwards.
CAGCGGCTGAGCTGGCCAGTGTCAACACCGGCGCTTGCGAGGTAGTTTGCGGCGGAATAGCCAGAACCACACGGGTCATGTCTTGCATCGCGTCCATTGCATTAGGGCCGCGCTGTTCTACAAATCGCTGCGACCAGGCATCGAGATTCCACTTAATGCCGCCCATTGAGCGCTCCATCTGCCGCGCCATACGGCCTTCTTTACCGGGCGGGCCTTGGCCTTCGCCCTGCCCAACCTCGCCCATGCGCGCAGCCATGTCGTCCATGGCCCGCATCGTCACGTCCATCCTGTCTTCGTTGCGAAACAAGCGATCCAGCAGTTGCTTGCGCCCCAGCAATGTCGCCGTGTTAATCCAAGCCTCACCACCCGGCCAGCCTTTTACGTTTGGTGGTGCAAAAACGTTTTGCCCCAACAACGCTGCAGAAAGAACAAACGGGCGCAAATTCGGCGCCTCAATTTCAAATGTTTTCAGGGTACCGACCACAAATTCAACCGGCGATTTAATCAAGCTGGCGCGGTTATCCGGCGCGTAAAAAGCATCGCTAGACAACATCAGCCTCATCAGCTTGCCGATGTTGTAACCACTTGCCTGAAAAATTGTGGCGAGGCGTTTTACTTCCTTGTCATCGGGCTCCGGCGAAACGAATTCGCGCCACAATTTATGGGTGATGAACTGAGCCGTTTCAGGGCGATTCAAAATCATGTCCAGTACCTGATCGCCCTCGAAATTGCCGGTCTTGCCGAATATGGTTTTATTACCGTAATCATGGATCGCTTTCCGAAACATGAATTGTCCCGTCTCGCGATCAATGCTCCAACCTGTAAACGCACGGGCCACTTCCTTGATGTCTTTTTCCGTGTAATTGCCCTCACCCAGCGTGAATAACTCCATCACCTCGCGGCCAAAATTTTCATTTGGCTGCTGCTTGCGGCTGTTAACGCCATCCAGATAAATCAGCATGGCGGGATCGCGCGATATTTCATGCAGCAGGTTGGAAAAATTGCCCAGCGCGTTACGACGCAGCAAAGTATTTTGGCGATAGATAAGAGGAGCAAAGTGCACCTTTTGCTGGCTGGTGGCAAAGTGGTTGTGCCAGAACAAGGTCATCTTTTCGGTCAGTGGCGAAGGCGTGTTCAACATTTCGCGAAACCACCAATCACGCAGCTCGAAGGTGCGCGCATTATTGCGCTGCCGCTCCGCCTGGGTTTCTTCGCGTGACATGGTTTGGCGCTTTGCGGGTGCGAGCGGCAATTCGTCCACCCAAGGCAGCGCCGGTGTCACGGCAACTGACGTCGCACCTTTTACCAATCGGTCAGCGGCCTCAATGCGGGTCAGTTTTGCAAACGACTGAATATCGGCGTTACTTGCCGAGAAGCCTACCCGGCTGAGTAAATGGCGCGCATCATCTGCGCCCATCGCGCTGGTGTGTGCATCGCGTTGGCTACCGTTCTGTTGAGCCGCCGGTGCGGCGCGGGATTCTGCATTCGCGAGCGCTGCCAGCAGCACCAAGCTGACGGTGCCGACCACGCCAAGTGCGGATCGGGCGACACGATAAATTCCATTTACGGTCAATAAGATTTTTTTCATATTTTTACCTTGCGTTTTAATCCGCGCTCATTTGAATTCGAATACATCAGCGGACACGAGCGTGGCCTTAAAAGCGCCCTCCTCCAGCCATTTTTTTGCAGCACTATCGCCGTTCAGCGTTGCCTTCCAAAACGCCAGCGTGGAAGCTTTCACGCCCGCTTGAATTTGCCGATCCCGACTGGTTTCATGGCGCCGTGTGATGGGGTGGCCGCCGAAAACCATATGATCACCATCGACAAATGACAGCAAAAATTTATGACCTGAGTTACCGCCCGGCATTGACTGATAGGGCAGCCATCGATCTTCCGGCTTGGTGCCATCATCCAGAACACTGCCATCGTTACTGCCGGTGATGCTCAACACCGGCATGCTAATGCCGCGATATTGTTTATCCAACCCCGCCTTGTAACGCGCATTCGGACTGAACGCAACTGCCGAGGTGATTCGATCATCCCGACTAAAAACATTAGTCAACAGCGGATTGGTTTGGCCAATCACGGCAAACGTCGTCTGCCCGCCGAATGAATGCCCCGACATCCCAATGTGGGCGAGATCCGCGTTCGCGAATGGCAAGTGCCCGGCCTTTTGCTGGCGCGTGATTTCATCGAGTAGCCACTTGATATCTGCCGCGCGTGCTGTTGAATTCGCGAGCGACATGGCGTTTTTCATATTGGGGATTATCTCGCGAGGTTTCAATCCTTTCCACAGCGCCTCGTCGCTACCCACGTGCTGCGGATGAACAACTATAAAGCCATGGCTGGCCCAATGCTGACCCCACATCACGCCGCCTTCCCTAGAGCCTCCCAAGCCGTGCGAAAACACGATCAGTGGAAAGGCTTTTTTCGCACTCGGTTCGTTTTTGGGAAACTCTACGCGAATGGGAATATCGCGATTTCGCGAATCATCCCGCCACGTCAGGTCTAGCGTTTGAACCAAAAATGGCCCAGTACTGCCGTAGATGCTGGAGTTTACGTTTTCCTCAGCCGAACGCTCCGCCGCGCGTACGGTATTTTGCGATATGAAAAAAGCCAGCGCACAGGACGTAACCACCACCAACACATAGCGCCACAACACAGGAAATGCTTTTTTCATATCAGCGTTTTCATTCAAAAATGCAATGATGGGCTTGAGTGGTAAGCGTGTCTAACGCGCCTGTCGCGCTTGATGGGCCGCACGTAACTCATCCTTGCTCAAAAAACCGTCGCCATTGGTATCGATACGATCAAAATTCTCCGCCAACTTGGGATGAGCTGCGGCCTCAGCGCGGCTGATGCGGCCATCGCCGTCGGTGTCCATTTTTGACATGTGACGCGCTTGCATTTTTTCTTTTGCGGCTTTCATTTCTTCTTTAGACAGTAGACCGTCCTTGTTGGTGTCGAGCTTGTCGAACATCTTTGCCAACATCGGTCTAGCGGCCGCCTCCTCGCGGCTGATCGATCCATCGCCGTTAATATCCAAGGCGGCGAAACCGTGGCGTTTCATGTGCCCAGATGGCGCACCTGAAACATTCGAGGTGCCCGCTGCAGGCGGCGTTAAAGGGTTGGTTTGGGCAGATGCATTGATTGCCGCTGTAGTGCCCAACACGGTTAAGATACTGAAAACAAGTTTTGAAATTTTCATGGTGCGCTCCATAGGTAGTAGGTTGAGTAGCAGCAACTGATGGCAATAACTTTTTGCTGGGCCGCTTTGTCATGCAGGCTGTCGCGACCCTTCGTTGTGAAACGTTATTGCAGCCCATCGTTGAGCATTTTCATGACCGGTCTATTCTGTTTTTTCACTGCTGGGTGCCCACTTTTGCAGCACACAAATTATTTTGAAATCCGAAAAGACCATGTCACGATACCCAAATTAACGAAGTAACGGGACTTCAGTTACAGCAGCACAGTAACGCGGTGTAACCAAACCGTCTGATAACAGTACTTTCATCACATTTACTTACAACTGATACTCGCATACGCATCTTAGTCGGCAACAATTTGCATAACATTCAACTTATGACTAATAACATTTCCCCACGTCACCGCATTCTTGTAGTTGATGATGATCTACGGCTTCGCGATTTGCTGAAGCGCTACCTGACCGAGCAGGGGTTTGCGGCCGATACGGTGCCCGACGGCTCGGCGATGGATCGTGCTTTCACCCGCAATCGCTACGATTTGGTGGTGCTGGATGTGATGCTACCGGCTGAAGACGGTTTCACAGTTTGTCGAAGGCTGCGTGGCTCGGCTGCAGCGGAATCCAATATTCCGATCATCATGCTGACTGCAAAGGGGGACGACGTAGACCGTATTGTTGGCCTCGAAATGGGTGCAGATGACTATATCGCCAAGCCATTCAATCCACGCGAGCTGGTGGCCCGGATAAACGCCGTGCTGCGCCGCCAAGCCCCGCTGGCCGCACCCGGCGCGCCCAGCGATGCGGATGAAATAATTGAATTCGGAACGTTCACGTTAAACCTCGGTACCCGCGAACTCACCAGGTCGGTTGAAGGCAAGCGTGAGGCATTGGCCATGACGACTGGAGAATTTGGTCTGTTGAAAGTATTGGTTCAGCACGCCCGGGCGCCGCTGTCCCGCGACAAGCTCACGGAGCTGGCGCGCGGCCGCGAGCACGACACATTTGATCGTGCCATTGACGTCCAGATTTCG
>JBBRFJ010000102.1:0-9897 GCA_038224475.1 Burkholderiales bacterium | reverse complement strand
CAAAGGCGTGCGTTGGGAGGGCCTTGTTGGCGGTTTGTGGCAAGGCATTTTGCGCGATACGCAGGAGAGCTTTCGCGAGTTGCGTGCGGGCTGCCAATTGGCGGATCGTCAGGGTGCTACTGATCAGGCCACGCTCGCCGTGTTTAACGATTTAATCGTCAAGTTTTCTGCTAGCGTCAATGCGGTGTCGCAGCGTGAGGACGCCAATGTGGCGGCGCGCCGCGCGCAAGCGATTGATGCATTTTGTGCCGATACCGATATTGAAATCGCGGTGAACGTCATCGGTAAAAACGGCAATACGTTTGTGGTGACCAAACTGCGCGGACTGGCGGAATCGAAAGGTATGCTGGCTATCGATTCAGGCGAATATGTGATGCGCGACGATCATGGTCATTTGCTGTTTACGTTGCGTAATTTTGACCCGGCCGAACCGCCCGGGATCAAGCGCAGCACGGGCTATATCGAGGGAATTACGTTCGCGCTGGATGTCCCGCGCACCCTGAACGCGCATCGCGTGTTCGAGCAAATGTTTAGCCTGAGCCAGCAATTTGCCGATGTGCTTCAGGGCGAAGTGGTGGATGACAATCGCCGTGTACTGACGTCGAACGGTCGGAAAGTGATTGCCGATACGATTGTTCATATCGCCACCGAAATGGAAGCCAAAGGAATCGAGCCGGGCAGCGCAACCGCGCTTCGGTTATACGTTTAATTGCATTTGGCTTGGTCATGACCACCGAACCAAATGCGGCTGCATCGACCGTTGCGCCGGCAGCAGTAACGGCATCGATGGCACGCGCCGCTGAGCTGCGGCAATCGCTGGAACAACATCTTTATCAATATCACGTGCTGGATCAGCCGACGATTGCGGATGCGGAATACGACGCGCTGTTCAATGAGTTGGTCAATCTTGAAACAGCCCATCCCGAGCTGGCCACACCGGATTCCCCCACCCAGCGCGTGGGCGGCAAGATTCTGGATTTTTTTAAGCCGGTCACCCATCGCGTGCCGATGTTGTCTTTGGGTAACGCGTTCAGCGAAGAAGATGCGCGAAATTTTGACCGCCGTTGCCGCGAAGGATTGGGCGTGGCGGCCGATGCAATCGAATACGCATGTGAGCCGAAATTCGACGGGCTCGCGATTAGCCTGACCTATGTGGATGGTGTCTTTGTACAGGGTGCTACGCGAGGTGACGGTGCAGTGGGTGAGGATGTTACCGAAAATTTAAAAACGGTGCGCACCATTCCGCTTTCGCTAAATTCGGCCAGCGGCACGATTCCAAAATTATTGGAAGTCCGCGGTGAAGTGTTGATGCTCAAAAAAGACTTTTTGAGTTTGAACGAACGCCAAGCGGCGAAAGGCGACAAACTGTTTGTGAACCCGCGCAACGCCGCCGCGGGTACCTTGCGCCAGCTGGATTCAAAACTCACGGCAACACGACCACTCGCTTTTTTTGCTTATGGTGTGGGCGACATCAATGCGGCGGACGGTGTGCCAAACGGCGTGGATTTGCCGCAATCGCATTCCGCCATGATGGATTGGCTGGAGAGTCTGCGCTTTCCCGTTACGCGTGAGCGGCGCGTGGTGCTGGGTTTGCAAGGCTTGTTGGATTTTTACAAAGATATCGGCTCCCGCCGCCCGCAGTTGCCGTTTGAAATTGATGGCGTGGTCTACAAAGTCAACAGCTTTGCGGCGCAGGAAAAGCTCGGGTTTGTTTCGCGCGCGCCGCGCTTCGCCACCGCGCACAAGTTTCCGGCGGAAGAAGCGACAACGGTGCTGCTGGGCATTGATGTGCAGGTTGGGCGCACCGGTGCGATCACGCCCGTGGCGCGACTACAGCCGGTGTTTGTGGGCGGCACCACGGTGTCGAACGCGACGCTGCATAACGAAGATGAAATCCGGCGCAAGGATCTAAAAATCGGCGACACCGTGATCGTGCGCCGCGCGGGCGATGTGATCCCGGAAGTTGCGGCGGTGATTTACGCGAATCGTCCTGCCGATGCACAAAATTTTGTGATGCCGACCCATTGCCCGCAGTGCAATTCGCTGATTGAGAAATTGGAAGGCGAAGCCATTGCGCGCTGTACCGGCGGATTATTTTGTCCCGCGCAGCGCAAACAAGCATTGCTGCATTTTGCCGGACGCCGCGCGGTGGATATTGAAGGCTTGGGCGACAAATTGGTTGAGCAATTTGTCGATGCGAATTTGGTGCGCACACCGGCGGATGTCTATCGGCTCGGCTTATCGGCCCTGTCGAATCTGGAGCGCATGGCCGAAAAATCGGCGAATAATCTATTGGCGGCGATTGAGAAAAGTAAGCAAACCACACTGGCCAAATTTTTATTCGGGCTCGGTATCCGCCATGTCGGAGAATCGACCGCAAAAGATTTGGCGAAGTATTTCGGTAATCTCGATGCAGTGATGAACGCCAGCGTCGAAGCCCTGCTGGAAGTAAACGATGTCGGCCCGGTAGTGGCACAGAGCCTGCGAAATTTTTTCGATCAGGCCCATAACCGTGAAGTGGTTGAACAGCTACGCGCTTGCGGTGTGACTTGGCCTGAACGCGAATTTGTGGTGGTGTCAATTAACTCGAATGCTCCGAACGCCGCGCCAGGCTTAGAGCTTGGGGCATCTGCCCAGCGCGAAAATGCGTTTTACGGCAAGACCGTCGTACTCACGGGCACCTTGCCGACGCTCGCGCGCGACGAGGCCAAGGACAAGCTTGAATTGGCGGGCGCTAAAGTCGCGGGTAGCGTGTCAAAGAAAACGGATTTTGTTATCGCGGGCGCTGACGCGGGTAGTAAACTTGAAAAAGCCATTGAGCTCGGTGTAACTGTGCTGGACGAAGCGCAATTTTTAAAGATGCTCGAACCCTGAACCGAGACCCCAATGAAGAAAGCCGCAGTGAACAAAACCTCCAAAATTACCAAGGCCATTTTTCCTGTCGCAGGCTTGGGCACGCGTTTTCTGCCGGCAACCAAGGCGTCGCCGAAAGAAATGTTGCCCGTCGTCGATAAGCCGTTGATTCAATATGCGGTTGAAGAGGCTGCCGCCGCGGGCATTACTGAAATGATTTTTATCACAGGGCGCGGCAAGCGCACTATTGAGGATCATTTCGATAAAGCTTACGAGCTTGAAGCGGAACTACAGCTGAAAGGCAAGCTGAAAGTGTTGAATGAAGTGCGCAACATGCTGCCCGCCAATGTCCGCTACGTGTATGTGCGCCAACCGGAGGCGCTGGGCTTGGGCCATGCGGTTTTGTGTGCACGGCATTTGGTCGGCGATGAGCCGTTTGCGGTGATCTTGGCGGATGATTTGATCGATTCGAGCACGCCGGTGATGAAGCAAATGGTCGATTTATACGCCAAGAAAAAAAGCTCCATTTTGGGCGTCATGAATGTGGCGCGGGAAGATACCTCGCAATATGGAATCGTCGACGCCAAGCGCGTGGATAAAACCGTATCGAAGCTGAGCGGCATTGTTGAAAAGCCGAAACCCGAAGACGCGCCATCGACACTGAGTGTGGTGGGCCGTTATATTTTGACGCCGCGAGTATTCGATCAGCTGGAAAAAATTCAGGCGGGCGCGGGCAAAGAGATCCAGCTCACCGACGGCATTGCATCGCTGCTGAAGCACGAAAGCGTGTTCGCCTATGAGTTCGAAGGCACCCGCTATGACTGCGGCTCCAAGCTGGGCTATTTGAAAGCGACCGTGGCGCTCGGCATGAAGCATGCTGAAGTCGGCAAAGCGTTTTCAGAACATCTTTCATCGCAAACATTTCCTGCGGCGAAATCGAGGTCGAAAGCGGCTGCGAAAGTCTCCTCCAAAGTTGCGGCACCAACTCATGGGAAGACCAATGGCAAGGCTAAGGGCAAGGCCAAGGTCGAACCGAGAATCACCCTCACACTCATATCCAAAGCGGCGGCTAAAATCGCCAAAAAATCACGGAAACAATAATGCCTACACTTGCCGAAGCAAACGCGATTCTTCATGAAGGCGATTTGCTTTTTACAGCTGCCGAAGTTGCCGCCGCCACATCGCGGGTGGCGACCGAATTAAATCGCGACTATGTTGATAAATATCCGCTAATCTTATCGGTCATGGGCGGTGCGGTGGTGTTCACAGGGCATCTATTGAGCCAGCTTGATTTTCCGCTTGATTTTGATATCGTTCAGGCGTCGCGCTACGGCAATGAAAAAGTGGGCAGTGAGCTCACGTGGCGGGTCGCGCCGCGGGACAACATCCAGGGCCGTCATGTGATTATCTTGGACGATATTCTGGACGAGGGCGTGACGCTCGCCGCGATTGTTGACTTAGTTAAAAAGCATGGTGCGATCAGCGTGACCTGCGCCGTGTTTTGCGTGAAGGACTACGGCAGTGAGATCAATGCGAAAAAACCGTTGAAGGCAGAGTATGTGGGCCTGACAGTGCCGAATCGCTTCGTGTTTGGTTATGGCATGGACGTATCGGGCGCGTGGCGCAATTTGCCGGCGATTTACGCGATAAAAGGAAAGTAGATTTTAAAGATGGCAGTCTGCACATTACGTTTAAGTTCAATTCAAAATTAACTGGTTCAAACATGCTCGCAATCATCGGTGGTACTGGCCTGACTAATCTGGCAAATCTCGAAATCACGCGTCGCGAAGTTGTTCGCACGCCCTACGGTGAGCCATCGGGGCATTTGACCTTTGGTGAAATCACGGCACCGGGTGCGCATTCAAAAGCCGAGGTCATATTTCTGGCGCGTCACGGCTACGGTCACACCATTCCGCCGCACGAAGTGAATTACCGCGCCAATATTTGGGCGCTGCAATCGGTCGGCGTCACCCGCGTGCTGGCGGTGAATTCAGTTGGCGGAGTGGCGGCGAATTTGGGCCCCGGTGAGATCGCCGTGCCCGATCAAATTATTGATTACACGTCGGGCCGTAAACATACGTTTTTTGAAGGCGATAAGCCGGTCACACATATTGATTTCACATTCCCTTACTGCAATCTCGCGCGCTTGTTGTACTTGGCGGCTTCAAAGGCGGTCGGGGTAGCAGTGGTTGAAAACGGTGTGCTTGGCGTGACGCAAGGACCGCGATTGGAAACGCTGGCTGAAGTGAATCGCATGGAGCGAGATGGTTGCACGATGGTGGGCATGACCTCGATGCCTGAAGCCGGTCTGGCACGCGAGCTTGGCCTTTCGTACGCGACGCTCGCGTTATCCATGAACCACGCGGCCGGTCGCGGTACATCGGCGCAGGGCATCAAGCTCGAAGACGCAGATGCGGTGTTAAAAGTCGGCATGGAAAAAATTCGTACCATTCTTGCGAAAGCGGTTGAGCTTCACGCCGCGATGCCAATTGATGCGCGCGGTCTGGCCGAAGCCATCGTGGAGGCAAAATGATCCGTCCAATTTTAAAAATGGGCACACCCAGCTTGATGGAGCCATCCGTCAAATGGCCGAAAAAATTATTCGGCTCGCCTGAATTAAAAACATTACTCGAAGACATGAAAGAAACCATGATCGCCGCCACGGGTGCGGGCCTTGCCGCGCCGCAGATCGGCGAGAACGTGCAGGTGGTGATATTCGAGCTAAAGAATAATTCGCGTTATCCGGATGAGGCACCGATCCCGTTCACTGTCTTGATTAATCCCGTTCTGGCGCCACTTGATGATGAGGTTGAAGACGGATGGGAAGGTTGCCTTTCGGTGCCCGGCATGCGCGGCGTGGTGCCGCGCTCGACCAAGCTGCGCTACACCGGCTTTGATGAAAATGGCGGCAAAATTGACCGCACCGTGTCTGGTTTTCATGCGCGTGTGGTGCAACATGAATGCGACCATCTGGACGGCGTGTTGTACCCGATGCGGATGACCGATATGTCGAAGTTTGGCTTTACCGAAATCCTGTTTCCCGAGTTGGTCGGGCGCGATGATGACTAAATAGTTCCTAAAGCGCTTCATTGATTTTCACGTTGCAACTATAAAAGGAGCATCAACATGCCTGAAACCATCGACGCAGCAAGCCCGAATCCTTACGGAACACTTGGATCAAACGGTGCCAATGAAAAAGACGTGTCCTCATCGATCACCGTCACCCACATCATGTATGGCCTGCACGCGCTGGCACCATTCACGATGTGGACGCTCGCGATTGTCGCGATGATTGTTGGGCTGGTGAAGCGCGATGACGTGCGCGGCACGTGGCTCGATTCGCACTACGAATATTTATCCAGCACGTTTTGGTGGGGCATTCTGTGGGCCGTCCTCGCGTGGGCGACCTTCTGGATACTTGGCCTAGCCACACTCGGAATCGGCATGATTGTTCTCTGGGTACTACCGCTGGCGGTGCTGGTTTGGTATTTGTATCGCGTGATAAAGGGCTGGGTGCGGTTGAATGAAAAGAAGCCGGTTGCTTAACAGTCAAAAGGTTTTCTAAAACCGCAATCCCGAACCCCAGTATCAACGGGCTTATTCATCAATTTGTGCGCTTACACGCCCGCCAGTATTAGAATTTTAAGAACTAGCTGATCCGCTACGTTCACGCGAAAAAATACTGGCGGAATTGAGGCTCTTGATGCGCTTGTGGTTATACTAATAAAATTTACAAATTAGTATAATTTTGGCATCTTCTGGTTATACTAATTTATAGTCTAAATTGGTATAACCATGTCAGACGCAGCATCAGCCTCAATAGTCACATACGCCGAACTCTCTTTGGTTGCACAAACCGCCTATTCGCAAATACTGGAATCGGCGCTTGCGGTGGAGCACAGCCGTACTGTTGCCGATTTGCCGGGATCGTTTGCGACCAAATCTGTGAAGGGCCGACCGTACTGGTATTACCAGTACACCGAGCCTTCCGGTAAATTGCGCCAGCTTTATGTCGGTACGGACAATGAATCGGTTCGCCAGCTGGTAGAGAGAAAATCGTTTAAGCCTGTAACCGATGCGCTATTGCCGATGGCACGCTCAGCCATTGCGCTCGGGTGTTCTAGCTTGCTGCCGCGCCACTACCAGGTCATCCGCAGGCTCGCTGATTACGGATTTTTCCACGCTGGTGGATTGCTTATTGGCACGCACGCATTTCTGGCTTATAGCAACATGCTCGGCGTGAGTTGGGGAACGGCGGCGCGAACACAGGACATTGATTTTGCGCACCCTGGAAAGAGCGTTTCCCTACTGTTGTCGGCGGATTTCGATGTGCACGTACACGAAGCGATCGAATCACTCAATATGGGCCTGCTTCCCGTGGCGAGCCTCACCTCCGCACAAGGTGCTTCCTATCTTAATCCTCGGGAGCCGGACTTCCGTCTTGATTTCCTAACCGTGCGCCATCGTGGCGGCAGTACACCTTTTGAACACCCGCAATTGCACATCACGCTGCAGCCACTTAAGTTTATGGAGTTTTCTCTGGAGAACGTTCAGCAGGCGGCGCTGCTTTCGCCGACCGGTGTGGTGATTGCGAATGTGCCGCATCCCGCGCGTTTTGCCCTGCATAAGCTCATTGTTTACGGCGAACGCGAAGGCAGCTTTGCGGCTAAAGCCAACAAAGATTTGGCGCAAGCTGCATGCCTGCTGGCTGCATTGAAGCAACATCGCGCGTGGGAGGTAGAAGAAGCATGGGCGGACCTTGCGGGGCGCGGGAAAGGTTGGATCGACCGGGCACGCCACGGGTTAGCCGCACTGGAGCGCTTGTCGCCGGAGCTCGGCGCAGTGGCGTGGCTGGATGCGAACAATAAAGGCCGGGGAAAGATCGCGCGGAAGAAAAATAAATAAAACCCAAGAATCGGTGCGGCGTTTCCGCCATTTGTGCTCCAAAAGCAGCGCCAATGCTTGTTTGAATAAGTTAGATTTTTACGAGACAGCTAGTGGCGATGGGATTGATTTTCGGGCTGCACTCTCGCCCAAAATAATTTATGCCTGCCCGTTTGGTTTACAGTGCACTACGGATGCGGATGAATGTTATCCACCCAGTAAACCGATTCCGGATTTTCAACCGGCGGGATATCAAGATTGACGACCACCGGGTCCTGCCCGCTGCGCAGCAATACGCACTCCAACGGTTCATTTTCATTGGCATTGATTTCCTGGTGCGGCACATACGGCGGCACATAGATGAAATCGCCGGGGCCGGCCTCCGCCACGAACTCCAGCCGCTCGCCCCAACGCATGCGCGCGCGGCCCTTCACCACATAGATCACGCTCTCCACCGCGCCATGATGATGCGCACCCGTCTTTGCATTGGGATGAATGGTCACCGTGCCCGCCCATATTTTCTCCGCACCGACGCGTGCAAAATTGATTGCCGCGGCGCGAGACATGCCGGGCGTTTGCGCCGTGTTGGCGTCGAGTGAATCAGCGGGGATGACGCGCACACCGTGCTGGCGCCAGCGGATGGGGTTTTCGTTATCGGTCGTCATGTTTTCTTCACAGATTGTTATGCCTCGATTGCAATTTTGTTGGGTTGAACGCGATGATGATAAACGCAGCAACTGCGGTGCTTGATCTAATCGTAGAAGGAATACGAAAAGAAGGATTAGGCATGAAGCTAGGCTTAACCCTCCAGTTCGAAAGCCGCTGCTTATAAACTGCACGAGTGCTGCACCAAGTCCCTCTCAGCTGAACTAAATAATCTGCGTTTGTAGAAAGCGGCTTGTTTACTTCGTTGCACCATCTTTGCGCGTAGATGTCGCCCATGCCCCGACTCGGTTGGCGTGTGCCGTTGTTTCGAGCGCTTCGAGGCGCTCGAAATACGCTTTTCCGTTTTCACCGTTAGGTAAGTTCACGGCAACGCCCTTAGTCCGTGCCAAGCCTTGGCTAACCAACATTTCCGCAAGACTCTTTCCCCCAAACTCAACAAGCGCGGAATAGCGTGTCTCCTTTGAGCGTCCGCCTGCACCCGACCATCTGGTGTGCACAACAAATGGCTTGGCAAGCGCGTTCGCCACAGCTTCTGTGGCCTTTTCGCCGGCTCTCATCGTCTCATCCAAAGTGATACCAAAATGCGAGGCTTGCTCGCGCGTTCGTTCGGGCTTACTCAGATTGGTTTCCGGCGCATCGACAAAATATAGTCTAAGCACAAAGCCCTTTTCGCCGCAGCGCACGCGAAAGCTGTCGCCGTCATTGTCCTTGGCCGCAATGTATTGGCAATCCGAAAGACTATCCCATTTTGTTTTCTTTGCCGCATGGCTTGTGCCAGCGGTGGCAAGCATCAGTATGGTGAAAAGTGCAACGACCATTGTTCTTATCATAAGTGGCCTCTGTCGATGGCGATTAACGAACTACACAATACCTGAATCGTGCGTTGGGGTGCTATTTCGACGCCCGTGGCGGCAACTTTGTAGTCGAAGTCAACAATGGCTAGGCGCGAGTGGCATCGCTGCTGGCCGCACGGAAACAACATCGCGCGTGGGGGGCTAGAAGAAGTATGGACAGATCTTGCAGGGCGCCGCGAAGGCTGGATCGACCCAGCGCGCCACGGCTTAGTCGCGCTGGAGCGCGTGACACTCGATCTTGGCGCCGCGGAGTAGCTGGATGCAAAAAACAAAAGTCGGGGAAACGCCGCACGAAAGTACAAGAAATGAAACTCAAGCAGTGGTTCGGCGTTTCTGCCATTTTAGCTCCGAAAGCAGCGCCAATATATGATTGAATAAGTCAGATTTGGATGAGACAAATAACGCTGACGCGTTTCATTTTGCGGTTGGCCGCGATGCTGGTTAAACGCAGAGGCGGCGGTGCTTGATCTCATCGTAAAAGGCATAAGAAACGAACGATTAGGCAAGAGGCAAGGCCTGAACATCCCGCTAGAAATTGCAAGTGTTTTTCTTCGCTTATTGCGCGACGAGCGAACACGACTTACCCACCGCGGCCGGCGTTCACGCTGGTTGAAGAGCGCGCCCGCCGCGGTGGATAAGT